>CANHVE010000073.1 GCA_947464015.1 Saprospirales bacterium
TAACAACTGCTATACCCCATTGTTCGATATCAAATACAGAACCATCTGGTTTATAATAAATGATTTGCTCATTCATATCCCCTAATTTTTTCTCCGCATAAACCGTATCCCCTGAAGTTAAATTCAATAAAATCCAAGTAGCACTATTTCTATAAATTCCAGTTGCTCTATCAATTGAATCATAGCTTTCAAGAAGAATTATTTTATAATCAGCTTCTTGAACTCTTAATGGATCTACTACTTTTACAAATACAGGACCCATACCAGGTAAATAACGAATAGAATCTGTTGCATAGGTAGTTAAAATTCTATCAATAGTATTTGATTCTAAAGATAGATTATTACCTCCGTTCCCTTGACCTTGAAGTCTAACTACAGAAATAGAATCGCCCCATTTACAATTAATAACAGTTCCTTCATTATTGCCATTCACAATATGTGGGATAGCTGTATAAATAGATAAGTTACCATTTCCTTGTAAGTATTTTTTATCTTGCGATTTTGTTTCGGTTACTGGAAGTATAATACTAGAAGCAGTATCTATTACCCACGAAACAGTATCTGTAATAGTGAAATCATTATGAGCATATGCTACTGCAGTAAAATAATATGTCTTATGATTAATCAATCTATTATCACCATCAGCAAATAAATCACTAGTGATATTAAATGATTTTGTTAAACCTTTATTAGCCCCTTCAACCATTACTGTTGGTACATTAGTACCCGAAGCTGCATCAAAAGTAAAATTAATAATAGTTGAAATACCATCTTTAATATCTATTTGTGATACAATTCTTGCTTTTGCATTATCATTTAAATCAGAAGTTGCAACAGTACCATCTTTTAATTGATAAATTTTATATCCTTGGAAAGTGTATGTATGATCAGCCACATTTCTTGGATCTTGATTTACTATTAATGCATCTATTTCATCATAAGACTCTGCAATATTATTTCCACCTGTGTTTACTAAGTTCAAAATAATTTGTTTATCTAATTCTCTTAATAATACTGTTGGAGCATCTGGACCTCTAATTACTTTAAAGCAATTATCAAATAAAGCTTGTGCTTTATCATCAGCTACACCAATATATCTACTAAATGAAGGACAAGGATAAGCTCCTACTTTAGGTCTTACGAAAATAACACCAATAGTAATATTATTTTGATCACCTGGTTTTAATGTAAATGGACCAGAGAACTGAGCAAATCTTCTATCAGCTGTTACATTTGCACCTGAAGTTTGGTTATTACACTCACTCCATTGAGTAGCAACTGATGGATCACCAGGATATACATAACTTGTAGGTGTACTTCCACCATAACCTGTACCATTTAAAGTGATAGGAGTTCCATCTGACCATTTACCTGTCATATAATTTCTAAATTGAGAAGCATTTTGTGGATCCCCTTGAGCACCTGCTGCATTATTAAAGTATACAAATGATGACATACCTAATAACTCTTGTTCTTTCGGATCATCGCTATCCGTTAATCCATTTGCATCATTATCGATACCATCTGTACCTTCATCAATTATACCGTCACCATCATCATCTATGCCATTTCTCAAATCAGCTCTAGGTCCTTCAAAATAATCGATACCTAATAATGGTACTTCAGAACCATATCCTCTAGATTGACAGTTTGGATCGGTGATTTCACCATTATAAACGATCCCTAATCCTCTAGCTACATCACAACCTACATAGTCATTATCATAACAACCTAAATCTGGATCTACCCATTGACCCATATAAGTATTATTCAAAGTTGAATTTGATCTATTGATGATATTATATCTGTAAAAAGTCATGTTGTTTAACTCATCTGAAGTTCTGAAAGCGAATGCTAAAGCATTAATTTGAAGACCGATAGCATCACCTTGAGATTGAGTGTGAATGTTACCAACATCATTAAATACCCAGAAAATCATTTGATCTGCAAAAGTTGGCTCTAAACAAGCATTTGTAGAAAATGAATCTTTTAAATTATTTGCTGAAGCACATTCACGATTAGCAGAATAGAATAATGCTGGATAATCCCCTTTAGTTGGATCATAATTACAATCATCATCGTAATCAAAAAATGGCGCTAATTGTCCGTTATAATATAAACCAGATTCTAACAAATAAGGGTTTCTAGAACCAGGCCATTTTAATACGTTTGCTGGAATATTAGAAGTACCAATAGAAGGTCCTGCGCCAAAGTTTTTTAAATAGGTACGAATTTCATCACCATATACATTGAAGTGTTTGTCCCATACTTTACAAGTTGCATTGTCTGTTTGACCAGTATTAGTAAGTGGTCCAGGGAAATAATCATTACCATTTGAACTATAAGTTTGAGCGGCAATTTTTAAGTTACCTCCATCATCTTCTCCAGAAATCCAGATAGCACCAGCAAATAGTGCATGTACAGATGGTGCAGACCCAGGTGGATCAATTTTAGGAACTTCATATCTAGCATTTGATAAATCCCACCACATATCCCCTCTAGCTAGGATTTTAGTACGGATATTATTAATATCTAAATCAAATTGGGAATTACCAATTTCACAATCAGCAACAGTAGTTTTGAATGAATTACTGCTTGTTGTGGTTGTTCTTTGTCTAATATAGTTTGGTGCGCTTGCATATATCTGTAGCATGCTTCCAACAGTTAGAGCAAAAACTATTAATTTCTTCATTTTCATAATATATATATTTTCTATTATTTATTTTTTATATTAAAAACCAACTACTACTCCTAATCTGATGTTACGAGGTTTACTGTAATTATCTGGTAAATTCACATATGCTCTATATAAATCTTTATATGAATCTGGATAAGCTCTATTACTAATATCCAATTTACCACTAGCACTTCCTAAATATCCATCATCAGAAGGATTGCCAGTATATCTATAAACACTTACAGGATTTTTAGCATTTAATATATTTTGAATTAATAAGTATACGCTAAAGTTCATTTCTCTTTGTTCTTTACCATCTTTTTTCTTACCCACTTTAACGTTAAAGTCTTTATTAATTTTCGTGTTTAATCTGAAGATCCAAGGTAATCTAGCTCCATTTACAGAACCTAAAGTAATTGGTCTATTAGGTACGCCACTTAAAGCTGTTGGAGTAGCTGTTTCTTGTTTAGTATAAGGGGTTCCACTTCTTGCTGTAAATACGAAGTTAATACCCGCATTAGAGAAGATTTGTTGTTTGCCAATATATGGACCGTTATAGTCAGAACCTTGACCATATCTCCAATCCACTGTTGCATTAAATGTATGACGAGCATCATAAGATAAAGGAGAGATAGTTCTGAAATTTGAAGAACCATCTTGACTAACTACACTTAATTGAGTTTGGTTACTAGAACCTGTACCTTCCGCAAATTGTAATGTATAGTTTAATTTCATTTGTAAATTACCTGTTCTTCTTAAATCGTAATCGATATTAAAACCTTTAGTTGTTCCAAAATCCACGTTACCTAAAGTAATATAAGCTTGAGACACCCCTGGATAGGTATAAGCTCTTCTCATTACTTGAACTTGATCTTTAAACTCTCTATAGAATGCTTGAATTGAGATAGCACTTGTATTACTTACTTTTTGTCTAAACCCTAATTCGAAGTCAATTGTTTTCTCAGGTTTCAAATTTGGGTTATTCATTAACTGACCATTTGATAAGATATCCCACCATAAAAATTGATAAGGATCAGAGAAGTTTCTTGGTTCTGTAACAGCACCATTACCAATACCTGATTGAGGTCTTTGAGTTAATACATCATAGTGTGCATAGAATAATGCTTTATCCGTTAAACTAAATGAAAATTGTAAACGAGGCATGATATTAATTTGTGGTTTATAATCCACAAAACTTCCATCTGGATTAAATTTCTCTGGATCTCTAATTAAAGCTCCTTCACCAGCAGCTACAACATTTGGATCTGTAAACATAGGAGTAATTTTACCTGTAGCTGAAGCACGCGCTACTTCTGCACCTGAAGCTAATTGATTTCCTAGTGCATTATACCAATTATCTCCATTTCTATAACCTACTACATTTGGTGTATTAGATGTATTATCATCCACATAAACTTTGAAGTCATTAGTTACATTGGCTGGTTTTGTATAATAAGAGTGATTTGTTGCAAACTCTTCTGCGCTTTGTATTTGAAATAATGAATAAGGATCTCTCATTACTTTTTGGTTGGCATCATATCTATCCACACGTACCCCAACATTGAATGTTAAATCTTTAAATTGGAATTTATCTTGAATATAACCAGCGATATAAATAGGAGTGAATGCCCCTATTTCTCTTTTCATATTTCCATTCGCATCTTTTTTCGTAAAGAAGTCATTAAATGAAGTTTTTCCATTTAACTTATTTCCTAAGTAATCGTATCCATAATAATTTACATATGGACCACCGAAGCCTGGGCTTAATAACTCATCAGGTGCAAACATACTTAAACTGAAAGTACTTGGATCTAAAGCATCTGTATTGATATAATCATTACCATTAGGATCTAAACCTAATTTAGTTCTTAAGTTTCTATCAAAAAATGCTTGATCATCTAACTTAGCTATTCTAGGGGCTAAGATGGTATCGTTAAAACCAAAAGCTGGTCTATTCGGATCATTATATTCATATACTTGACCATTAATTTTAACTAAAGGATTTGTATTTGTTACATCAAATTCTTTAATATGGCTATTTGTAAGTTGTCTCATCAATGTCCATAACTCTAATGGATTGATACTATAAATACGTTCTTGTCTTTGTTCAAATTGGAATCCAAACTCAATAGAATGTTTATTACGAGATTCAGAACCTGGTTTTAAGATATCAAATGCACCATCTAATTTCATAGTGTACTGATCGTTATCTACTCTACCTGCACCATTATATTGTCTACCTGAGTTAAACCAAATAGAGTGTGCTAACTGAGATCTATTACCATTTATAATACCTCTATTAGATTGGATATTATTTAAGTTATCGTATAAACCTGCTGGAGCAAAATCTTTAGTTAAATCAAAATAAGTAGAAGTATATCTAGCTCCTAATTCATTTACATCACTCGGAGTAAAATAGATACTATCAGAACGATCGCCTGTTTGTTGCCATCCAGTTAATGTTCTACTAATACCATTTGCATCAACCACAGCTCTAGAAGAAGTAAATTCATAAGTAGGTTTTCTGATAATATCAAAATTACCTATATAACCATAATCGAAATAATTTTCAAAATGGGTATCATCACCATATCTAGTTCTATATTTTTCATAATCGAATTGTAAAGTATAATATGCATTTTGGAATGCAGAAGATTTTTTCTCTGTTTTGTTCTCATCATCTTTACCACCTTGACCAATATTATGAGTAAAACGAACAAAACCTCTATATGTTTGATTTTCGAATAATGGATTATTCTCGTAGTTTAATAAAGCATATCTATCAATCCAACTATGATATTTTTCATAGTTATAGTTCCCTCCAATTGTAATGTTAATTGCATCTGATGGTTTTAAATCTAATTTACCAATAGCTCTATATTGATCATTCGCAACATTTTGTCTTGATTTAATTAAAACTAAATCATCTCTAGTTAAAGCTTCACTTGCATATAAATAACCTTCTTGTACCGGATTTTTAATTAATGGAGTTTGTTGTATTTGTTGATATTTATCATCTTTTACTTTCCAAGATCCAATAGCTGATGGATCATTATCTCTATATCTTTCAAATTCTCCAGATAAAAAGAAACCAGCAATTGTTCTATTTGTTTTTTTATTAGTATAAATTGGACCAGTAAGGTTAGCACTTACTAAGTTATATCCATAAGCATCCATAAATTCAGAAGACACTAATTCAAGACCTCCATTAAATTGATTTGAAGGACCTCTCGTTGTAACTGAAATAGCTCCACCCGTTTGATCACCATATTTTGCTGGCACCCCTCCAGTGATTACAGTTAATGAACTGATAGCACTTGCAGGAACACTCACGTTTCCTCTAACACGAATACCATCTATATATATAGCTGTTGCATCCGTTCTACCCCCTTTAATATTGATGCCCGATCCTTCATCTGCTTGATATGCACCAGAAGTTGTTGCAGCAATAGATTGAATATCACGAGTAGGAAGTTTAGCGATATCCTCTTGAGTTACTGTATTCCCTGATGTCGTTTTACCTGCATCAATCAACGGAACTTTATATTCGATTACTTGTACCTCTGCTAATACATCATCAGAAGGTTTTAATTGTACATCTAAATAGGTAGATTTTTCAGCTGATACAACGATACCTGTTCTCAATATAGGTTGGTATCCAACATATGAATACTTAACATCATATTTCCCTGGATTTAAAGGTTTCAATGTATAGTTACCATCAAAATCTGTTTGTACTCCTTTTACAACTGCACCATTTTGCACAACTGCTACTGTAGCAAAAGGTATTCCTTCACCTTTTTCATCTTTTATTTTTCCTGAAATATCCCCCGATTGTGCTAGGATTACATTTACTGAAAAAAACAAAAACACTGATAGTAATAATCTTTTCATAATTTATTTATCAAACTTATTTATAATAGTTAATTCTTGTTAAGCCGTCAAAATTATATAATTTCATTTGAATTCATATTTTTATTTTATTTTAACAGATAAAACATTGATAATGAATAGCAAATCAAAAGGAAAATCATTTGACAATTCAAAGTTAAAAAATATTAAAATAGATTGTATGTAGTATAGGTGAATATGACTGAAATATTACAATCTAATGATTTGTTAATGACATAATCATCTTATTGGCTAAAATATGTGCTAGTTTTTTCTTGCTTTCATAAGTCCAACCAGCAATATGAGGAGTAATGATCGTATTGTATAGTAATATTTCGTTTAATCTTAATTGTTCTTCCTTCGTATAGGTATCTAATTTTTCATTATTTAATACATCTGTTGCAAATCCTTTTATTTTAGAGGATTTTAAGGCATTTAACAATGCTGTTTCATCTACTATTTTACCTCTTGAAGTATTGAGTAAATAAAATTCATTTTGAAAAGCAGCAATAAATTCATCATTGATTAAATGATTAGTTAAAGAGGTAAGTGGTAAATGTAAACTTACAATTGTAGCTTCTTGAAAAATTTGTAGCATATCCGTTTCTTCTACATGTGGTGATGAAAAACCCTGTAAAAATTTATCATATGCTAAAATTTTGCAGCCAAATACTTGTAATAAATTAGCAAAGGCTTTACCAGTATTACCATAGCCTAATAAAGCGACTGTGTGATATTTGAGTTCATGCCCTCTATTGGCTTCTCGTATCCATTTTCCATTTTTTACCTGCTCAAACGATTTCGGAATATTGTTTAATAAACCTAATAATAATCCTATAGCATGTTCTGCTACTGCGTCTCTATTCCCCTCTGGTGAATTATGAAATTGAATATTTTTTTTTGTTGCATATTCCATATCAATAATTTCTTTACCAGATCCTAATCTTCCAACTATTTTTAAATTTGATGCTTGATCCATAAATGAAGCATCTACTTGAATTTTACTATTGATTACTAATAAATCGTAATCTTGAATAATCGATAAGGTTTGCTCTTGATTAAAATCTGGTTGATAATTAACTTCCACTCCAGCATTTTGAAAAAGAGTAATCATATCTGGATGTACGGCATCTGTAATTAAAACTCTAGACATCATTTATTTTTTATGCTCAACAAAATAATTCGCTAATTCTACTAATTCAAGTACTGATAACTGTTCGGGGCGTTTATCAAATATAGCAGCATCATCTATTTGATATTGCATAATCATTGATTTCAAACTGTTTCGCATTGTTTTTCTTCGTTGATTAAAAGCTAATTTCACCATTGTAACAAACACTTTATGTTCTAAGATAGCAAATTTATTTGATTGAAATTCAAGTTTAATTACACCAGACATTACTTTAGGTGGTGGTGAAAAAACCGTTGGAGGCACATCAAATAAATAGGTAACATTATAAAATGCTTGTATTAAAATACTTAAAATACCATAAGACTTATTTCCATGTTTAGCAGCTACACGTTGAGCCATTTCTTTTTGAAACATCCCTATAACCATAGGAATTTTTTCTTTATAATCTAGGGCTTTGAAAAGAATTTGCGAACTGATATTATAAGGAAAATTTCCAACTAAAATACAATTCCCGTCGATTGAATTGAAATCAAATCGCAATACATCTGCTTCATAGATTTGATTACTTAATGTAGGATAATGTTTGCTTAACATTTCTACAAATCGTTTATCATATTCGATTAAATGCAAATCATTAGGAATTTTTTGAAACAAATATTTGGTAAGTACGCCTGGTCCAGGACCAATTTCAATCACTTGAGTACTATTATCGATCTCAGGAATTTGATCAACAATTCTAGTACATACAGATTCGTCATTTAAAAAATGTTGACCTAAAGATTTGTTTGCCTTATATGAATTATTTGCTTGGTGCATAATACTTAGTGCAAACTTATGTATAACTATTGAATAAACTACTATTTAAATAGTAGGAAGGATGAAAAGTGGTATACGGAAATGCTTTAAAAAATCTGATATTTAAATCCTTGATTTATTTCATGTTAAAATATATACCTTTGTCTTTTTAGTATATTAACTTATTATTATGAAAATATCATACATAAACTCATTATCCTCAAAAAACAATTTAGTAATCATTTGTGATGAGGTTGTAACTTTAAAAAACAGTTCTCTTAGTGAAAGTGAAATCAAAAGCATTAAAGCTGACTTTGATAACAAATTAAACTTTAGTATTATTCATTCTTCGGGCCGAAAAATAGTTGCCTTCAAACGTGAAAAGGGAAAAACAGCCTACCAATTGCTAGAGAATATGCGTAGACTTGCTCATATTGCCAATAGAGAATTAAATAAGTCGAAAATAAATAGCATACAATTATTTTTTGATAATAAGAATCAAAATGAGCGTAACGCTTTTATAGAATCTTTCCTATTAAGTAATTATCAATTTTTGAAATATTTTTCTGATAAAAAAGATAAAGTATATGCATTACAAGAAATGAGTTTGTTAAATGCACAAGTAAAAAAAGAAGAAATTACCCTAATCGAAAAACTTACTCATTCAGTAAATACTGCTAGAACTTTAGTTAACGAACCATTGTCTTATTTAACAGCTACACAACTATCTTTAGAAATAGAAGGTATAGCTAAAAAAGCAGGATTTAAATTTGAATACTTTGATAAGAAAAAAATTACTGCATTGAAAATGGGTGGATTATTATCTGTTAATAAAGGTAGTATTGACCCGCCAACATTTAATATATTAGAGTATAAATCTCCTAAAGCAAAAAATAAAAAACCAATTATTCTTGTTGGTAAAGGTGTAGTATATGATACGGGTGGTTTAAGTTTAAAACCTACCCCTAATAGTATGGATTTAATGAAAAGTGATATGGCTGGAGCAGCTGCAGTAATAGGATTATTTCAAGCAGTAGCGACTAATAAATTACCGGTACATATTATAGGATTAATTCCTGCCACCGATAATAGACCCGGTGAGAATGCATATGTACCAGGCGATGTCATTCATATGCATAGTGGAAAAACGGTAGAAATGTTAAATGCAGATGCTGAGGGTAGAATGATTTTAGCAGATGCGCTTAGTTATGCAAAAAAATACAATCCTGAATTAGTGATTGATTTAGCTACTTTAACTGGAGCAGCAGTAGCAGCCATAGGAAAAGAAGGAATTGTAGGAATGGGAACGGCAAGCGATTCGACCATGTCATTATTAAAAAAATCAGGCCTTCAAGTGCACGAACGTATTGCAGAAATGCCTTTTTGGGATGAATATGGAAGTTATATCAAATCAGATATTGCAGATATAAAAAATGTAGGTGGACCATATGCAGGAGCTATTACTGCTGGTAAATTTTTAGAATGCTTTATTGATTATCCATGGATACACTTAGATATTGCAGGTCCTTCGTTCTTAACGGCAGAAGATTCTTACCGTGGAAAAGGTGGATCAGGAGTAGGAGTTAGATTATTATATGAATTTTTAAGCGAGTATAAATAAAATGGAACAACAATATAGACCTGTAATAGGCATAACTATTGGCGATATAAATGGTATTGGACCAGAGGTGATTTTAAAGACATTTCAAGATAAAAAGTTTTTAAAATATTGCGATATAGTAATATATGGCTCTTCTAAAGTACTATCATACTATAAAAAAGCGTTGAATATTGAACACTTCGACTATGTAAACATTGCCGATATTTCTCAAATGCATAGTAAGCAGATCAATGTAATTAATTATAGTAATGAAGAAGCTCCTTTAGAGCCGGGTAAGGCAACATTAATAGCAGGAGAAATATCCCTAAAGTGTATCGATCTGGCATTAGCTGACTTAAAAGACAATAAACTAGATGGAATAGTAACGGCACCTATTAATAAAAGTACTATTAAAACACCAACTAAAGATTTTAAAGGGCATACCGATTATATACGTAATTATTTTGGAGTATCAGATAGCATGATGTTGATGGTAGATGAAAAAATGCGTATTGGGTTAGGTACCGGTCATATTGCCATTAAAGATTTACATAAATTTATAGATAGTAAATCTATTTTCAATAAATTGGAAATTTTAAATAAAAGTTTAACCGAAGACTTTTTAATCAATAAACCAAGAATAGCAGTATTAGGCTTAAATCCGCATGCTGGAGAGGATGGGGTAATTGGAAAAGAAGAACAAGATATTATTCACCCAGCAATATCATCTGCAAAAGACAAAGGTATTTTAGCATTTGGAACTTATCCTGCTGATGGCTTCTTTGGAGCTGGATTATATACTAAGTTTGATGGTATTTTAGCCATGTATCACGATCAAGGCTTGATTCCCTTCAAATCTTTTGCTTTCAATACAGGTGTAAATTATACTGCTGGACTTCCTGTGGTAAGAACATCTCCAGATCATGGTACGGCTTATGATTTAGTGGGTAAAAATATAGCTAGTTCAGGTTCTATGGAAAATGCTGTTTTCGTAGCCTTAGATATCATCAA
>CANHVE010000074.1 GCA_947464015.1 Saprospirales bacterium
AAGTATTTTTAGATGATGATGAAACTACAAGTGATGAAAAAAAAGTACTTGATACAATCATAAAAGTAGAAGATGATGGTACCAACATCAACGAGATGTTAAATATTGATACCTATAAATATGATACCATAGATCAAATAGAAAAGAAATATAAACAAGAAATATATATAGCCGCACCCAAACCAGCTGTTAATACAAAAGAAGAAGCAGGACATAAAAAAACTTTTGTAGATGGTACATGGGCAGATTTCTTAAGATTAATAGATACTACAAGAAGAAATTATTTTGTTCAGTTTAGTGCAGTATGGTGTGGACCTTGTAAGATGATGGAAAATGTAGTTTTTAATAAAGCCCCTATTATTGATTTTGTCACTAGGTATTATTATGCCAAAATGATAGATATTGAAGATTTTGATGGTATACAAATTACACAAGACATGAATGTGAAAAATGTACCTACAACTATAATATTTGATTGTGATGGAAATGAGTTAAAGCGAGTAGAAGGATTTATAAATGAAAATATGTTTTTAGAATTATTAAAGAAATATGAATAAAGTTGAAACGAAGTAGTTTTATAATAGAAATCATATTGATATTAATTACTGCTTTAGTATTTGTTTCATTCAATCTATATCAAGGAGAATTTTTAGACGGTCTTACGTATGCTAGTATTTCTAGGAATTTAGCATTTCATCAGGGTTCAGCCTTTCAGCTATTTTACAATGATTATTTATATGCTCATTTTTATGAGCATCCTCCATTATTCTTTTGGGTAGAGTCGCTATTTTTTAAACTATTTGGGGATATTTATTTTTTAGAAAAAGCCATAGGATTACTTTTTTTTATATGCAGTAGCTATATGATAAAAAGAATAATCTATATCAAGTATCAAGTAGATTTAAGCTTATTTTTTGTTGCAGTATTATCCATGCTTTTCTTTCCATATATCTGGATATTTAAGAATAATATGCTTGAAAGTTTATTAGTACCTATACTATTATTAGCCTATATAGTAATACTTCAAAAGGAATATTCCGTAATAGTACGTTCCATTTTATTCGCTATTCTTTTTGTTCTCGCCTTTTTAACTAAAGGACCTTTTTGTTTATTTATGTTAGCTATGTTTTTTATTGAATCTATTCAATCGCCTACAATTCAGTGGAAGGAGATTCTGTTATTTTATCTAGTCCTAGGCATTTGTATTACGATAAGTATTATTTTAATTATTAATTATGAGCCTTTATATACTTATATGAAAAGTTATTTTCAAATTCAAGTCTTGAAAAGTATAAAAGGAGAGCGAGAGCTTTCAAGTAGATGGATCTATATTAGTCAATTGCTACTAGTACTTCTCCCAATAGCAATTATCGTTCTATGGAAAAAGATAAAGAAACATCCTATACATTATTCGCGGTATATTACCTCAATATTTTTAGTATTATTATACAGTATATCTATATTAGTTAGTCCTAAACAACAGCCCTATTATATAGTTCCTATTATTCCATTTTTAATAATCATATTAGGTGATTGGATGGGCTCTATTTATCTTCGCTTACAAGACATGGCTCAACGATATGCAAGGTACTTGATCTATGGAATTTGTATAGTCATTCTTCTAAATATTAGTATAGGTTATTATACCCTTACAAATTATAAATCTAATATAAAACAGTATATACAATTATCTGCAGAATTGAATAAAAAAACAAATTTACATTTTACGATTTCAGATGAATTGAGTACCAATTGGTATTTAATAGCTGTATTATCTAGGTATAATAATGAGCAAATACAGACCCATTCAAACTACCAAATCCGTATAAAACATGTTGATACATCATTGAATTCGAGTGATATTGTACTAAATGATTCATATTATTTATCTTATAAGCAACCATAAAATAAATAAAATCAACTATATTTATAACCTAATTTACGATGAAACATAAAATTGCTTATTTATTCATATTGCTTATTGTTGTAATTATAAGTGCCAATTCTTGTAGAAATAAGGAATCGGGATGGAATACAAATCTATTAGCACCCATAGCAACAGCAGAATTATCTATTGCTAATTTAGTATCAGATAGTATGCTTACAACCAATTCAGATAATTCATTAAATTTAGTGTATAAAAACACGATTTATGGATTTGATTTTTCTAAATCGCTGATAGATATTCCAGATACAGGTATAAGCAAAGCATTTAGACTTGATAGTTTAAAATTACCACAGCAAGATTTCAATGTTCGATTTTCACTTGGCCAATTATGCAGGCAATTAATTGCATCTGGAAGTGCCGGTAGTGTATTTTTAGGAAATACGATTATCAGTAGAAATGGAGGATTTATGGTATATCCAGCATTGACAGGTTTAACGGTACCTGCAACAAATTATGATGCTAGTTTATACTTTAGAGAAATTGATTTAATATCTGGTTTTATGGATGGATGGATTAAAAATGGTTTTCCAGTTACGATTAAGAATGTACATTTTCAAGTACGAAATCAGATTGGAGGGGAAGTAGTTATTGATGATATCATTGATTCAATTGCAGCAAGAGATTCTGTTTTTAGAGTGTATAATTTAAGTGGACAGCATGTAGAAGGACAGTTTACTTTTCAGTTAATAAATTTTGATACACCTGGGAGTTATGGCGTGAATGCGCCCGTAGATACTTCTGATCAATTTGAATTAGACTTTAGAATTTTTGGATTTAGAGCTTCTTCAGCTACGGCTGTTTTTCCATCTATAGATGTATTAGCTTCAACTGAAGATGTTACACAAGAAATTCAAGGAGGAGCGAAACTTACTTATATAGAAGCTGAAGAAGGAACATTGCATATTTATATAGCATCTTCTGTACAAGAAGGATTGACCCTTACATATACATTAGAAGGTGCCTATGATAAAATGGGTAGGCCTTTGCGCGTATCTAGTTTTGTACCACCCGCACCATCTACTACTACACCTAGTAGAATTGATCGTGTATTTGATTTAAGTGGGTATAGCATCGATTTAACTGGTAAGGATCATAATACATTTAATACCTATACACAAACAATTAATGCAAGAGTTGACTCTTCGGGTATTGAGCGAACGATTACTTCTAGTGATAGTTTGACCATCTCGTATAGTTTGGAGAATATTAAACCACGCTTAATAAAAGGCTATGCAGGAAGAGATACTTTAACTATAGGTCCTGAGACGAGCAATTTTGATTTCTTTAAAAATATATTAGGAGGAACTATAGGATTAGATGATGTAAAATTATCTATGAGTTTAGAAAATGGAATAGGAGTAGAAGGAGATTTAGTAATAGAGCAATTTACAGCTAAAAGAAATACTAGTAGTGTTGCATTAGCAGCTCCAAGTGTTATGAATACACGTATACGAGTAAATAAAGCAAATGAATTTCCTTTTAGAACCACCCAAACGAATATTGCATTAAATAAGAGTAATTCGAATATTACACGCTTATTTGAATTATTGCCTGATAGATTAGAGTATGCGATGAAAGTTTATGTAAATCCAAATGGAAATGATGGTACCTATCAAGATTTTGTGAATGCTAATTCGAAGTTAAATGTGAATTTGAATATGGAGTTGCCATTAAGTTTAGTTGCTAATAATCTTACATTGAAAGATACATTAGATTTTAATATAGGGAATTCATTAGCTGATTTAGAATCTATAAAAGGAGGAGCTATCAATTTAATTGCAGATAATGGGTATCCGTTAGAAGCTAATTTAGATATTATTGTTTATGATGAGTATGGAGGAGTAGTAGATACCTTATTGAAAAATTACACGATTTCTGCAGCAGGATTAAATAGTAGTTGTAGAGTAGATGCTTCTAAAAAAAGTTATGATAAAATTGTGGTAAGTGAATCTAGAATGGATAATCTTAAAAGAGCATATAAGGCAGTTGTTATTGCAAAATTTAGTACAAAATCAAATCAAACAGCATGTAATAGTTATCTTAAAATTTATAGTGATTATAAATTAAAATTAAGTTTAACTGCTGATTTTCGATATAATATTAATGCTAAGTTTTAGAATATTTTTATGACAAGAAAACGTTTTTACTCTTTATTTAGCATGCGTTTAATTAGTATTGTTGCTTTATGGATTGGTATTTCAAATAGTTTGGCATATGCACAAACTACTATAGATACTATTTTAAGTAATCAAATTTTATTTGACAATAATCAGTTGAGTATACAACCTGTTTTAAATCAGTCGTGGGATTTTCAACATAAAAAAAACTGCTTAACAATTCAAGGGGCTTTTTATAATCAATCGAATGCAGTGAATACACAAGTAGCACATGCATTGTTATTTAATTCATTTATTGATGAAACGATTAAGGAGCGCACATTTAAAAAATTACGTACTACGAATGGCTATGAAGATGAGGCTCGATGGTCGTTACAATATGGTCATTACAGTCCAAAACTGAAATTAGCTTATTTCTTTCATTATACTTATCGCAATATGCGACAAATGGTTTTTAATAAAGAATCATTTGAATTTGTCTTTGCAGGTAATAAAATGTTTGAGGGAGATACAATATCCATCAATGATTTACAATTTAGATATGTGGCATATAATCAATTACAATTTGGATTATCAAAGACCATTACGAAAGCCAATCATCGAGTTGTAATTGGAGCTGCAATTTCTGTATTACAATCGCCGCAATATTTACATTTGAGTGCAGATCGCTCTTCGATTTATACGGCACCTTATGGTGAATATTTAGATGTTAAATATAATATGCAAGCGGAACAAGCTAATAATGGAGCACCAGAATTTTTTAGTTTTAAAGGAACTGGGATGAGTGCCGATATGCATGTATCTTATCAAAAGAATCAAAATTGGATGTTACGATTTAATGTGTTTGATGTAGGATTTATTAAATATTCTAATGAAATCAATAGTTATAAAGGAGATAGTGCGATTAAGTTTGAGGGGATTGTGATTGATAATATATTGAATTTTACAACACCTACGATATTTAAAGATTTTAAATCGGATAGTTTATTTAAAATTTTGAATATAGAAAACTCTAAAAAATCATTTATATATATACATCCAGTAACGTTTCAATTATGTTTTTCTAAATCTATTATACATAATAAAGGAATGATTAGTATTGGTATACAGCATAAAACGCAGAGTAAATATTATCCTTATGTATGGAGTAAGTTTTCATATGCCTGTAAGCATCATTTTGTACCAAGTGTTAGTGTAGGTTTTGGAGGATATTCCTATTATAATCTAGGAATTGATTTAACGAAACGTATTCGAATTTGTGATGTAAGTATTGGAAGTACTAATATTTTAGGCTTGTTTATACCACAACATTTCACCTCCTCCTCTTTATATTTTAGAGCATCATTTGTATTTTAAATGTCAGTTATACAAACACCAGTACTAATAATAGGTGCAGGACCAGCTGGAGTCTCTACGGCTTTATTTTTAGCCAAAAAGAATATTCCTTGTGTATTGGTAGAGAAAGAATCATTTCCTAGAGATAAGATTTGTGGAGATGCATTAAGTGGTAAAGTAGTTGATATATTGAGTAAATATGATCCGAACATAATGGATTTATTCGCACAAAATCCAAATCAAGTCGGTTCGTATGGAATTAATTTTTATTCGCCGAATGGTAAATGTTTGAGTGTTCCATTTTCATTGCAATACAAGGAGTTGAAAAGAGCTCCAGGCTTTGTTTCTAAGCGAATACATTTCGATTCATTTTTAATTGAAGAAGTAAGAAAGCATACATGTATAACCTTGATAGAAGGGGCATTTGTAAAAGAGTATGAATGGAATAGTGAGATTAAAAGAGTTTGGGTTGGAGATCAACTATATGAGCCACAGATACTCATAGCTTGTGATGGAGCTAATTCTATATTTCAAAAACAAGTAAAAGAAGAGACATTTGAATTAGCTATTTCAGATAGTAGTTATGGCTTACGAGCTTATTATACAAATGTAAAAGAATTGCATGAAGACAATTTTATAGAATTACATTTTTTACCCGAAATATTACCTGGGTATTTTTGGATATTTCCAATGAATGATGGCCAAGCGAATGTTGGCTTAGGATTAGGGGCAGATATCATCAAAGCCAAGAAACTACATTTACCAGCATTATTAGAACAAATTCTAAGATTACCACAATTCAAAGATCGATTTAAGGATGCATCGATGATAGGTTCTGTGAAGTTACATGCTTTACCAATGGGTAATAAGCGACGAATATTAAGTGGAGATCGATATATCTTAGCAGGAGATGCTGCGGCCTTAATAGATCCATTTACAGGCGAAGGTATAGGGAATGCATTAATCAGCGGGATGGTAGCTGCTCAAGTGATAGAGGAGGCTATTTTAGCGCAAGATTTTTCGGCTAAACGATTAAGTAAGTATGATGAACTTTTATATAGAAGGCTTTCTGCCGAATTGCAATTAAGTACTAAATTACAAAGTTTGGTAAAATACCCTAGCTTATTTAACTTTGTGGTGAATAAGGCGAATAAAAACAAAACGCTACGTGATACGATTTCATCTATGTTTGAAGATGTAGATATACGTAGTCAGTTCAAAAATCCTATATTCTATTTAAAATTATTATTCAATTAAAAAAATATTATCAATGAAATCTATTTATTTAGTGGGACTATTCGGAATCAGTGTGGCATTATTTTCATGTCAAAGTAATAAAACAAACACTAAAAATGAAGTAAAAGCAGAAAATGATTGTTATGCTAGCAAAGACTCAGAATATGCAAAAATTAATACAGTTGGGGGTTATGGAGCACCTATTACGAAAGATAATGCCATATCGTATGTTGATTTTTTAAAAACGTATAAAGCAGTAGCGCCACAAAAAACTAAAATTATAGCAAAAGTAAATGGAGTATGCGAGAAAAAGGGCTGTTGGATGAGTATAGACAATGGAAGTAAAGATGGGATGATGGTGCATTTTAAAGATTATGCATTTTTTGTACCTAGAGATATTGCAGGCAAAACAGTAGTAATGGAGGGGGTAATACAGCCAGATACAACTACAGTAGCTGAATTAAGACATTATGCAGAAGATGCAGGAAAATCGAAAGAAGAAATAGCGAAAATCACAGAACCTAAGATAGAATTGACTTTCCTAGCAGATGGAGTACTTATTAACAAGTAAAAAAAATATTTCTCATAAATAAATAAAATATTTAAAAAAAGTACATATATTTGCACTCGCAATTTTTGAAAAATAGCGAATTGATCTCGTAGCTCAGTTGGTAGAGCATTACACTTTTAATGTAGGGGTCCTGGGTTCGAGCCCCAGCGGGATCACAAAAAACACAGTCATTTGGCTGTGTTTTTTTGTTTTAGGTATATCCATAGAAATAAATTGATTCTACTAAAATCATTCAACAACTAATAAAACCCTAGAAAGATGATAAAAAGAATCATCAATTAAGCTACCTTTGTGCCTCTAAAAAACAGTTTTTTTATTATGAAAAGTCTTCGTTTATTTTCTTTAAGTTTTATTGTATTAGCATTTATATACTCATTTACACAATTAAGTAAATCTGCATTAAGTCCTAAAAAGATGCCAACAGAAGCGGCTAAAGATTCAATTTTATATTCTAGTGAAAAACATTTTAAGAATGTACGTCAATTGACTTTTGCAGCAGATAATGCAGAAGCTTATTTTTCATTTAATGATAAAAAAATTACTTTTCAAAGTAATAATAAAGAATGGACACAAGGATGTGATCAAATATTCACTATGCCTATTCAAGGATTTGATACAAGAGAAAAAATGCCTAAGATGATCAGTACTTCAGAAGGTAGAACTACATGTTCGTATTATATGCCTAATAATAAAGATATTCTTTTTGCATCTACTCATTTAGGAGCAAAAACTTGTCCTGTAGAGGCTTCTAGATCTGGAGGAAAGTATTTATGGAATATTTATGATACCTACGACATATTTGTATCAAATCAGAAAGGTAAAATTATTAAGCGTTTAACAGATACTCCAGGTTATGATGCAGAAGCAACTATCTCACCTAAGGGAGATTTAATTGTATTTACCTCAACTAGAAGTGGAGATTTAGAATTGTGGACGATGAATATAGATGGAAGCAATCCTAAACAAATTACTTCGGGCTTAGGATATGATGGTGGAGCATTCTTTTCGCCAGATGGAAAAAAATTAGTATTCAGAGCTTCAAGACCACAAACAGAAGTAGAAATTAAAGAGTATAAAACATTATTAGCTGATGGATTGGTTGCCCCAACCAATATGGAAATTTATACTTGTAATATTGATGGTAGCGATTTAAAACAAATTACACATTTAGGTAAAGCGAATTGGGCACCTTATTTTCATCCTAGTGGAAATAAAATTGTTTTTTCTAGTAATCATGCAGGAAGTAGAGGGTTTAATTTTAATTTATTTATGATTAATACAGATGGTACAGGATTAGAAAAAATCAGTGCAGATAATACTTTTGATGCTTTTCCAATGTTTTCTCATGATGGAAAGAAAATTATCTTTTCATCTAATAGAAATAATCATGGTACAAGAGATACGAATTTATTTATTGCTGATTGGGTTGAGTAATCAAACCTTTTAATCAATATTAGTTATCCATAATTTGATCAGCTACATTGCGGTCGTTGCGAACTCGAGCCACTTTATTTTGACCACCTAATTTTCCTATTTTAGATAAATAGTTGTTGAAAGCACCTTGGTGTAGAGAAGTGATTTTTGCTTCTGCAATAATATTTCCTGAGCGCAAATCTTTATAGTAAATATTTTTTTCTTGCAGTTTAGTATCTATATAATTGGCTATTGCTGCTATATTATTTGGTGTGTTAGTCCATTCAATCAACCATTCATGATAAGGTAATCCTTTAGTGGGATTGATTTGTGGAGCTACAGTAAATTCATTGACTGATAACTGAAAATGTTCGATACATTGTTGCATTACTGAATCGATTTCTTCTACGATTACATGTTCTCCAAATGCAGAAATAAATTGACTAGTTCGACCACTTACTTTGATACGATATGGTTTTAGACTTACAAATTGCACTACATCGCCAATTAAATATGACCATAGACCTGCATTTGTAGTAACAAGTAATACATAATTTACATCAAGTTTCACATCAGCTAAAGAAATTCTTTCCATCTTATTTTTATTGTATTTATCTAGTTCGATAAATTCATAAAAAATATAAGCATCGAGATTCAGTAATAAACCTTCTTTATTTTGAACATCTTGATAAGCGATAAATCCTTCACTAGCTGGATAGGTTTCAATACTATCTATAGTAGCACCCAGTAGCTGTTTGATTTTGTTTTGATAAGGTTGATAATTTACCCCACCGTATACTATTAATGAAAGATTAGGAAATAAATCTTTTACATTTTTTTGATTTGAATGTTGAATTAATTTTTCAAAATACATGACTAACCATGGAGGAATTCCACTGATTAAACGCATATCTTCCTGTTTCGTTTCCTCCACTATTTGATCTACTTTTTCTTCCCAATCTTCGATGCAATTGGTCTCATAAGATGGTTTTCTGTTTTTATGTAAATATGCAGGCACGTGGTGATAGACAATACCAGATAAACGACCAACTGAAATAGTATTAATTTTTTCAAGTACAGGACTACCTTGTAAAAAAATCATTTTACCATCTATAAATTTTGTTCGTCCTGTTTCATATATATAATGAAATAGAGCATTTCGAGCTGCTGCGATATGGTGACCAATTGAGTCTTTAGTGATGGGTATATATTTTTCGCCCGAAGTAGTGCCACTTGTTTTGGCAAAGTAAATAGGTAATCCAGGCCATAGAATATTTTCTTTCCCTTCTTTGATTTGCTCTATATAGGCTTTGATTTTTTCGTAATCATAAATAGGCACTTGTGCTTTGAAGTCTTCATAATCTTTGATAGTACTAAATTGATGCGCTTTACCAAAAGCGGTATTTTGGGCTGTTTCAACCAATAACTGTAAAAGCACTCGTTGCAGCTCTAGGGCATTTGAGTGTTGTTTGTAGATTTTATTTACTACAAAAGAAGCCCATTGTTTTGCTATGAAAGATTTTATTGACACAAGTGTAAAAGTAGTAATTTTATGCTTGATATGAATACGCATTCAAAATACATGCAAAGATGTTTCGACTTAGCTATTAAAGGTCTAGGAAAAACTAAATCGAACCCAATGGTTGGAGCAGTATTGGTATATGAAGATCGTATTATTGGTGAAGGGTATCATGAAATTTATGGGGAGGAACATGCAGAGGTAAATTGTTTGAAGCATGTGGCATTATCTGATCAACATTTAATTGCTCAAGCAACAATGTATGTGAGTTTAGAGCCTTGTTCGTTTTATGGAAAAACACCCCCATGTTCAAATTTAATTATTGAGCATAAAATACCTAAAGTGGTGGTGGCTTGTTTAGATCCCAATCAGTTGGTAGCAGGTAAAGGAATAAGTTTATTGCAGGACGCTGGAATTGAAGTAATATTAGGTGTTTTAGCAGCAGAAGCCGAAGAATTGAACAAACGATTTTTTGTCAATCAAATTAAAAAACGTCCATATATTATTTTAAAATATGCATTGAGTGCCAATCACTTTTTTTGTAGAGCAGATAAACAACAGCAATGGTTGAGTTCGTCAGCAAGCAAGCGATTAGTACATCAATGGCGCAGTGAAGAAATGGGTATTTTAGTGGGCAAGAATACGGTACTGATGGATGATCCGGCATTAACGGTGCGATTAGTTGAGGGGACCAATCCGATACGAATCATTTTAGACAGACAACTACAATTAGCATTAAGTCATCAAGTATTTACAGATAATGCAACAGTCATTATTGTTAATCAACTACAATCGAAAAAAGACCAACACTTGATTTATTGTAAAGCAAATACTTTAGAGGAATTATTACATGAATTATATGTCTTAGGTATTTCATCGATATTAGTTGAAGGGGGATTAGAGGTAATACAAAATTTTATAGATTTAAATGTATATGATGAAGTGCGTGAAATTCGAAG
>CANHVE010000075.1 GCA_947464015.1 Saprospirales bacterium
AAACAAAAAACATATCATATATGCAATTATTAAAAGTTAGTTTTTTATTTTTCTGCCTAGTAATTCTTACACAAACCAGTATACAAGCACAATCTGATAGAGAAACTGCTGAAACAGAATTTCAAAAATTTGGGGGCATATTAGACATCATTGATAACTTTTACGTAGATAGTGTGAACACTGCTGAGCTCATAGATAAAGCCATCGTTTCTACTTTAGAAAACTTAGATCCACATTCCGTTTATATTCCTAAAAAAGAAGTAGATGCCACCAATGAACCACTTGTAGGTAACTTTGAAGGAGTAGGTATTCAATTTAATATCATTTCAGATACTATTATTATTGCGAATGTGATTCCAGGTGGACCTTCCGAAAAAGTAGGTTTACATCCAGGCGATAAAATAATTTATGTAAATGATACATTAGTTGCAGGTGTAAAGATTGCTAACAGTGGTGTTATGAGTAAATTAAGAGGAGCAAAAAACACCAAAGTAAAAGTGAGTATACTTCGTAAAGGAGAAAAAAAGATCATCGATTTTGTTATTACTCGTGATAAAATTCCATTATACAGTGTGGATGCCTCTTATATGGTGGATAGTAAAATTGGCTATATCAAGTTGACTAAATTCTCAGCTACCACAGTAGATGAAGTGCATGCAGCCATTGAAAAATTACAAGCCAAAGGCATGAAAGATTTGATTTTAGATTTAGAAGATAATGGTGGTGGTTATTTAAACGCAGCTGTTGGGGTGAGTGATGAGTTTCTAGATAAAGATAAATTGATTGTGTATACACAGGGATTACATCAAAGCAGACAATCATTTAGCGCTGGAAATAAAGGTTTATTTGAAGAAGGTAATTTGATTGTATTAATCAATGAAAATAGTGCAAGTGCAAGTGAAATTGTTACAGGTGCATTACAAGATTGGGATAGAGCTTTAGTTGTAGGTAGAAATTCATTTGGAAAAGGATTGGTACAAAAACCATTTCCTTTAATGGATGGAAGCCAAATTCGTTTAACGATTGCACAATATTTTACGCCTTCAGGAAGATGTATCCAACGTCCATATGATAAAGGCAAAAAAGATTATTATAGCGAATTTGAAAAAAGATATACCAGTGGAAGATTGATGTATATGGATAGCATCAAATTGCCTGATTCTTTAAGATATACCACCCTAACAAATAATAGATATGTGTATGGTGGGGGTGGTATTTTACCTGATATCTTTACAGGTATTGATACTTCAGAAACTAGTGAGTATTTCTCCAATCTGATTCGTAAAGGAGTGATGAATACGTTTGTATTAAAGTATTTAGATGATAATAGAAAAACACTTCTAGAAAAATATCCAACTTTTGAGGCTTATAAAAACAATTTTGTGATTGATAAAACGATCACAGATGCATTAATTAAAGCAGGAGAAGCAGATAGTATTAAGTTTGATGCCTTACAATATAAAAAATCAGAACGTATTCTTAAAATCAATTTAAAAGCCTTGATTGCAAGATCTACCTATGATGCAAGCGATTTCTATCCAATCATTAATGACTTAAATAATACCTATACGAAAGCAGTAAAAGTGTTACAAGAAGGAAAAATGAAAGACTTTAAGGTAGTGCATTATTAAAATTTGTAATTTCGCATTCAATTAAAGTTAAAATATAGTTTATGGCAATAGGTTTATTTTATGGTACCGATACCGGTAATACAGAAACAGTTTCAAAAAAGATAGTTGCAAAAATTGAAGCTATATTAGGCGCAGGGTCTATTGATATGATGGAAATCTATCAGAAAAACACTGCTGATATGGCCGCATATGATTTATTAATATTAGCCATGCCTACTTGGTATGATGGCGAATTACAAGGCGATTGGGAAGAGTTTATACCAAAAATGGAATTAATCGATTTCTCCAATAAAAAAGTAGCATTTGTAGGTTTAGGGGATCAATACGGTTATGCTTCTTATTTTTGTGATGCATTGGGCGTATTTGCTGCTATTGTAGAAGATAGAAAAGTTACTCTTTGTGGTTTTACTAGCACAGCAGGATATGAGCATGATTTCTCAAAAGCAGAGCGCGACGGACAGTTTGTAGGACTTTGCTTAGATATAGATAATCAAGATAATCAAACAGAAGATCGATTAGATAAATGGATCCCTCAAGTGTTGAAAGAGTTTGGATTGCAGTAAATAGAGTTCAAAGTTCTGAGTTTAAAGTTCAAAGTTTATAGTTTAAAGTTCAAAGCAAAGAAAGGGTTTCACCCACAGTGGGTTTCACCCCACTGAATAATTAAGAATAATATTAAGAACGCAAGTCGCCTTTGTTGGTCTGATGACCAACAAATCATAATGGTATATGAAAATTAAACGTAAAATAGTAATCGTTTAAAATATTCCTATTGGAGATACCGAACATTCGGGACACTAACAAAGGCGCTAGAAAAAACTACTTCTTTACACAATACGTATTTGATTTATCTACGGGTTCTAAATGTTCCATATCTACATTGTTTTTAGCGTGTTTCCCCCATTTGAATACACGTTCGAAAAAAGGGAGTAATCGATGATTTTTAATGCGCGCATAAAAATATACTTCATGCTCTTTTTCTTTAATAGCCATATCATAAAGTATTTGGTCGTGCTTAGTAATTCCAATCGAATTAAAATATTGTTTCATCCTGAAATACTCGCAAACATTACCACTCTCTAAATCTCCTGCAAAATAAAAAGGCATAAACCATCCAATTACATAACAACTACCACTGATTACTTTTCCAATAATATGAAATTTAAACTCGTAATAAGTGGATGGTTTTATATCATATTCACTCATGATGGCTAATACTTCTCTGCGATGATTCCATTCATCATCTTCTATTTGCTTAATCGCTTTTTTATCTGCAATATCTTGTAAAGAATCGGCATGGCCAATATAGGCGAATGCAGCTGCTTTCTCTGCCGAATAAGCCATTTGTAATAAATCAATGAGCGCTTTATGTGGTATTTGCATAGCTAAAAAAATATATGTAAAATTACAAATCATTTTAATACAACTGCTATAAATGTCGAATACTTTTCCTCTGTTAGAACCTACTCCCAAAGTAAAATTGCAAAACACTTTAGAAACCATTAAATCGGTGTCTTATATCTTTACTATCGCGGGTTTATATCTGGCATATCGATACTATATTAAAGCATTAATATGGCATTCTACGGCTATCTATTACGTTTCCTATTTTGTTTTATTATTGACGCTGGGTTTCACTTCTATCTTAGTCTATAATTTTGTAAAACCTTTGTTTAAACCTAACGACAGCTCTATTAATAATATCGGGACTGTTAGTTTTGAAGATGATCATATTATAATCAATTATCATATCGAAGCTCCAATTAAGTTAAATTATTATGCTATTGATCGAATAGATATTTATTATTATAGAGGTATTAAACCTACTGTAAGTAAGAGACAAAATACCTATATCGATATGGATGTATATCATATTCGATTGTATGAACAAGATGTATTTACGCATATATATGTGCAAAATACCGATACCAATTCAAAAAGTTTAGGAATACTATATAAGCGTTTAGTCGAGTTACAAGGAAGTACCGATTACTTATTCAAAATTATTCAATTCTGGGCCGAATTTGAGGAGGACGATTAATATGCAACTATTTTAAGACATGATGAACTATTAAATAAAGAATACTATGATTAAAATGTGAAATTCTGGTTATTATTCTTAATTAAGCATTTTCGTTAAGATTGCAACAACGGGGATAATTAATACGCTTTTCGCTTCAGAAGGAGGAGCTAATTGATATTGGTAAATAAGTTGTTCATAAATATTTTTTTGTGCTAAAAAGCTTGTATCTATTGATTTGTATGACATGTAGGCGTCGTGTGCACAATATTCAAAGGTATTTTGGCCTATAACAGTGCCAAATAGTGATACTAGTAGTATCATTAGTAGTTTTGTTTTCATTCTATAATGATACTAACTTTAAGATGTTTATAGTAATAAATTATAACTTTTATTTTTTAAAAAATATCCTTACCTTTGCGCCTTGAAAATAACATTAAATTTAATATAAAAATACATGGCAAATATTGGAAAAATCAAGCAAGTAATCGGTCCGGTTGTAGACGTATCTTTTGCAGGTGAAGGAAACAAACTTCCTAATATCCTAAACGCTTTAGAAATTACTAAAGCAAATGGAGATAAATTAATTCTTGAAGTTCAACAGCACTTAGGTGAAGATAGCGTTCGTGCAATCGCAATGGATTCTACTGATGGTCTTCAAAGAGGAATGTCTGTAGTAGATAAAGACAACACTATTACAATGCCAACAGGTGAAGCAATCAAAGGACGTTTATTTAATGTTATTGGTGATGCAATCGATGGAATCAAAATAGATGTAGATAAAGCGAATGGATTATCTATTCACCGTAAGCCACCTAAATATGAAGATTTAGCTACTGAATCTCAAGTATTATTTACAGGGATTAAAGTAATCGATTTATTAGAGCCTTATGCAAAAGGAGGTAAAATTGGTTTATTCGGTGGTGCGGGTGTAGGTAAAACGGTATTAATCATGGAATTAATCAATAATATCGCTAAAGCTCACTCCGGTTTATCAGTGTTTGCAGGAGTAGGTGAAAGAACTCGTGAAGGAAATGACCTTTTAAGAGAGATGATCGAATCAAACGTTATCAAATATGGTGAAGCGTTTAAACATAATATGGAAGAAGGTGGATGGGATTTATCTAAAGTAGATGGAACTGAATTAGCAAAATCTCAAGCAACTTTAGTATTCGGACAAATGAACGAACCTCCAGGATCAAGAGCTAGAGTGGCTTTAAGTGGTCTTACAGTTGCAGAATATTTCCGTGATGGAGATAAAAATGATGCATCTAGCGGTGGTAAAGACGTATTATTCTTCGTAGATAATATCTTCCGTTTTACTCAAGCAGGTTCTGAGGTATCGGCTCTTTTAGGTCGTATGCCATCAGCCGTAGGTTACCAACCAACTCTTGCTACTGAGATGGGTCTTATGCAAGAGCGTATTACTTCAACTAAAAAAGGTTCTATTACTTCCGTACAAGCGGTTTACGTACCAGCGGATGACTTAACGGATCCAGCTCCAGCTACTACTTTCGCACACTTAGATGCAACTACGGTATTGAGTAGAAAAATTGCTGAGTTAGGTATTTATCCAGCTGTAGATCCATTAGATTCTACTTCAAGAATCCTTTCTGCAGATGTAGTAGGTGACGAACATTATACTTGCGCACAAAAAGTAAAAGAAACTTTACAAAGATATAAAGAGCTTCAAGATATCATCGCTATCCTAGGTATGGATGAGTTAAGTGAAGAAGATAAAATGATCGTTCACAGAGCAAGAAGAGTTCAACGTTTCTTATCTCAGCCTTTCCACGTAGCAGAACAATTTACAGGTCTTAAAGGGGTATTAGTTCCAATCGAAGAAACAATTAGAGGTTTCAATATGATTATGGATGGTGAAGTAGATGAATATCCAGAAGCAGCTTTCAACTTAGTTGGAACAATTGATGATGCTATTGCTAAAGGAAAAGATATGTTAGCTAAAGCTAAATAATTAACGATTAAATTTATATTATGATAGTTGAGATTTTAACTCCAGAAAAAAAATTATATACAGGCGAATCTAAAGGTGTTCAAATGCCAGGGGTAAGTGGTTCTTTCGAAGTATTAGAAAATCACGCGCCAATGATTGCCGCACTTAATGGAGGGATTATTAAATTAGCTCAAAATGATGGTACATCTAAATCGATAAAAATTAATAGTGGTTTTATGGAATGCCTCCAAAATAAAGTGGTTATTCTTGTAGAAGGAGGAGAAATTCAATAAGCTATATTTAAACTAAAATAAAAAAGCCATCTATATGCTAGATGGCTTTTTTTTATGTGTTTTCTTTCCTTTTAACAGGTTTTATAAGCAATCGTAAGGATTGATCAAACGTGATATAATTCCAAGCCCAATTGATAAATATTAATAGCTTATTCTTTACTCCTAATATTAACATCAAATGAATAAACATCCAGATAAACCAGGCAATTAT
This sequence comes from Saprospirales bacterium, assembly GCA_947464015.1. GTDB lineage: Bacteria > Bacteroidota > Bacteroidia > Chitinophagales > CAMDFR01 > CAMDFR01. The sequence continues at coordinate 6,110 of CANHVE010000075.1, forward strand.
GCCCTGAATTTTTATAAAAGGTAAATCGATTACAGCTAAGTTTCTGCCTATAGTTGCCATAGAGCCTCTATCCTGATATTCAAATGCTTCTTGTTTATCCTGATTGAAATTATAAGCCAATTGCTGTGCTTGTTGTTGTGCTACACCTGCTAATTGTGGATGTCCATTCGGATACTGTTCATATTGCATCGCTGCATTATCGCCTAATGCAAATATATTGTTGCAGCCAATTATTTTATTTTGTCGATCTACTATCAAACGTTTGGCTTTATTATAAAAGCTATCTGAAAATCCTTTTATAATATTTGGAGTGATACCTGCTGCCCATATCACATGATTCGATTTAATCTTCGTGCCAGATTGTAACTCCACTTCATTATCGGTATAGCTCTTTACAAATTCTTTTTGAATAATGCTTACCCCTAATTTCTCTAAATAAATTTTTGCTTTTTCAGATGAATCGGCACTCATACTACTTAATAGGCGGTCCATGCCATCTATCAAGTAAATCTTCATTTTGGTGAAATCTATTTCTGGATAATCATAAGGTAAAATATGTGTTTTCATTTCAGCTAATGCTCCCGATACTTCCACCCCTGTAGGACCTCCTCCAACCACTACAATATTTAAAAAGGAATCTAATTCTGCTTGATCTCTATTGTTTACAGCGTCTTCAAAATTCTGAAGAATCGCATTTCTGATATACAATGCTTCTGATATACTTTTCATGGGCATTGTTTGTGCTTCTATAGCTTTATTGCCAAAATAATTGGTATCAGCACCAATTGCAATAACTAAATAATCATAACTCAGTTCTCCGGCATCTGTATGAACCAAATTATTAGTAACATCTATTTCAAGTACTTCGGCTAATCTAAAATGAAAGTTCTTCACCTTATGAAATAGTTTTCTAAATGGAAATGAAATAGCACTTGGTTCTAAACCAGCGGTAGCTACTTGGTAAAATAATGGTTGAAATTGATGGTAATTATTTCGATCAATAAGTACCACTTGAAATTTTTCATGATCTAGTTGAGAGGCTAATTTTAAACCAGCAAACCCTCCTCCAATAATCACTATTCTCTTACAATTGTTTGATGCTATATTTTTCATAAGAAGCAAAAAAGAAGGTTGTCATGAAACACGACAACCTTTTTTTTATATATAATCATTTTAATTTTTAATAATTATTTTACTAACTGTTTCTCTAGCTCCAGATCGAACAGAGACAATATAAGAACCAGCTGCAAGTTTACTCATATCAATACTCATTTCGTTTTTACCTTCTTTTCCGTTATAAGTAGAAGTTGAAATTAAAGTACCTGTCATAGATAATACATTGATATCAATATTTGTATTTTCACTTAAGATTAAACTTACCGTTGCATTTGATGTAGTTGGATTAGGATAAACACTTAATGAATTAGTAGTAATTGAACCAGTATTTGCTTCTTTAATTCCAACAGATGTTTTACATGTATTAGGTGTTAATGAAGTACATCTCCACATACCTCTACCGTGAGTTCCAATGTATAATACAGGACAAGATTCATCGAATAATGGAGTTCTTCTTAATCGGTATACTGGTGTCCAACCTAAGTTATTTCCTGTAGTACCTGCATTTTCTTCTACCCAATTCGTTCCTCTATTTGAAGTAGTCCAAATTCCTAGCTCAGTACCAACGATATAATTATCTGCATTATTTGCATCTATTACCACATCATAAGCTGGCATAGAAGGTAAATCACCGCTTACGTTTGTAAATGTACTTCCATTCGTAGAATGTAAAACTGTTCCAGTACTACCATATCCTGTACGAGCAACCACAACGTGATCTTCATCATTTGGATCTACAGCAACACCTCCAATAGTTCTAGACGGTGCAGGTAATACACAAGTAGTAGTAGTTAAACCAGTAATAGTACCAGTAGTATAATTATAAGTAGCGGTATTAAAGCCTGTAATTCTGAATAAAGTACCACCACAACCAATATAAGCAGTATTTCCATTAGAAGAGAAATCAATTGCTTGCATTTGTTGATTTACTGGTAATTTGAACCATTTAGGATTTTGAGTGATATTTAATGGATTGATACAAACCCAAGCACCACAACCAGGAGTAGCAGCTAATGAAGTAGCAAAGAAATATTTAGCATCATAAATATCAGTAGTTGTTATACTTAAACTAGTATCTAAATCTGCTGTTAATGTATAAGGGAATGTAACACCTGTATTACTTAATACTTGTACGGTTGTTCCTGAAGTTAATAAACTACCTGTTCTATTTGTATAAGTTGAAGTTTTTGTAGAGTTAGTAGCTGTTTTTGTTTCCATTAAAGAACCAAATGTAAAGAATGGACTACAACCATCACAAGAACCAGGTTCACCACTTCCATCAGGGTCAATTTTACTATCAAAGAAACCACCAAATGAAACCCCTTTATTACCTGAACGAGCGATATCACTAGTGTATACAGAAGCAAACATGATATTTGGATTTAAACGAGACATATCAGAAGCAAATCCATCACCACCTCTAGCTTCAGCAGATGACATTCTAGTGTTTCCTGTATAATTTAATAAACGTGATCCATTATCTTGTGAACCAGCTAACATCCAACCATCATAATTGGCAGCTACACCATAGAATTGAGTCACTCTATAATCTTTATCAACTGATTTAAAAGTTGGAGTTGGGAAACCTGCACCAGCATTAGATGATTTAGCAACACCTCCATCATGACCAATATACATTACTTCTGGATCGTTTGGATCGAATACAATCGTATGCTTATCAGCGTGTATGTAATGTGCATTTGAATAACCTGCACCTTCCGAACCAATCTGATCTGAACGCTGCCAGCTTAAACCATCAGAGAATGACCATAAAGTGATTCCACCTACGTAAATTTTAGTTCTGTCACTAGGTACAACCGCGATACAGTGATCATACCAGCCTTGACAACCACTACCACCACCTGGTTGAGCCATAGGATCTGCAGTTGAACCTGCACCTAAAATAGCTGTCCAAGTTACCCCACCATCAGTCGTTCTAAATACACCTGAAATACAGCCTGAGCCACTATTACATGATAAGTAAGTATAGTTATTATCAGAAGGAGCAATAGCAATTTGAATTCTAGTAGAAGTACCATAACCTGGTAATAATCCTAAGTTAGTTGAAGTAGTTACGTTTGTCCATGTAACCCCACCATCATTGGTTCTCCATATTTTATTATTATTGATAGTAGCATAAACTAAGTTATCATCAATACCAAATTTCACACAACCAGCTGATGTATTTGAAGTAATAGCTAAAGGTTTTGACCAAGTAGTTCCTCCATCTGTTGATTGATATAAACCACTGTTAGCTAAAGCTGCAAATACATGGTCAGGATTTGTAGGACTCACTGCGATGTCAGCTACGATTGACCAAGTATATCCACCACCTGGTGTAAGTAAAGTAGGGATAGATGTAGATGCTAAATGTGACCATGTAACCCCATTATCAGTTGATTTATATACTCCATTACCTGGAATGGTACCTGAAAATGGTTCACCAGTACCCACATAAATTGTATTACCTGATTGTGTAATACAAGAAATTGGTAAATAAGCACCACCAGCTAAATCACGAATTGCTGTTACGATATGCCAATTTAATCCTGCATTATCACTTTCCCATAAGCCACCACTCACTCCACCTGCAAATAAGTGATTTGAATTGTTTTTATCTACTAAAATTGCACGAGTCCTTCCCCCAACATCATCTGGTCCCATCTCTTCCCATGCTAATCCTAAAGCACCTCTTGAACCATTGGCACGCATTGCAAGTGCTTGTTTTACTGCATTGTAATAATCTTGTAAATCTACTTCACCAGTAGCCACGTTTTTAATCAAACTCTGTCTGTAAAGATAGGCTTCATAAGCAATCTCTGCTTCAGACTTATGATGTCTTGGATGTTCATTCTCCCCTTTAAAATTCTTGTACACTAGCACCGAAGCTGTAGAAAGAATTAAAATCGCTACAAATGAAAATAGTAAATTAATTTTTTTCATAATTTATTGATATAATAGTTAACTTTTGTTAGAATCTTATGCAAATATATTTTTATTTAATTAAAAAAACGTCATTAATATGTCAAAAGTTCATAATTAATTACACATAAGTTTATAAGTTCAAATTTGTTTAGACTTTTTTGATTCATTACCATCTCTTACCTAGTTGAAAATTTAAATAAGCGCTTAATAAATAAGGTTTATTTTTAGCATTAGCCAAAATATTTACATTTCTATGATAAATATCTAATTGTGCCCCAACTTCCAATGCTTTTATAAAATCGCTTTGTTTTGCCCAATCAAAATGCAATCCCAGCTTAATATTCCCTCCAAAAAGTGCTTGCATCCCTTTAAATCCATAAGCAAATCCAGCATAACCTACAATCTGCCCATTGGTAGGTGAATTATTTAAAAATCGATCTTTGTTTGCATTACTGTAGGGCTCGGCATTTACATCATTTATATTATCAATATCTCTTAAATATAAATAATAGGGTTTCTCAATGCCTAAGTTAATACCTGCCATATATACGAAGTATAAGGCTACCCCGTTTTTTTGCATGGCACGTTCAGCAATTGTTTTTCGATATCCATAATTAAACTTGATAGCAAAAAAATCATTTCGTTTGGCATAGACATATTTTTTGTAGGTACGATCGCCCAATACCAATCCATCCAATTTTTTTTGCATCGGATCTATATAATACATCAAATCTAATTGTATTAATTTTTTGCTGTAAATACTATTAATCCATACTTTTTCTAAGAATAAGCCATATGAATTGGTTTGCAGTTTTATCCCAGCCGAAAACTCATGCTTATAATAAAAGTCCTTATATTCTTGATCCGTTGTTTTTTGAGCATTCATAGATGCTACAACTACAAGAAATAATAC
>CANHVE010000076.1 GCA_947464015.1 Saprospirales bacterium
ACCAGATAAATGACATGCTCATTGCGTAATAAAGGAAGGCTTTTCTTTTGATTGAAATCTGGGTCAGTTGGTAACCCTACTTCGCCTAATAAGTTTTGAAAATAAACAAATACGATTAATCCTAAAATCATAAATATTCCAGCTAAGCCAAAACCTAAATGCCAACTATATTTCTGACCAACAATTCCACAAATCAAACCCCCTAAAGCAGCTCCAATATTTATTCCCATATAAAAAATAGTAAAACCTGCATCTCTATCAGGGTCTCCTTCTTTATATAATTTTCCCACCATGCTCGAAATATTTGGTTTGAAAAAACCATTGCCTATAATGATACATCCTAAACCAAAATAAAAACTACTTTCACTCGGGATGGCTAAAACAAAATGACCAAAAACCATTACTAATCCTCCAAATATAACCGCCTTTCTATACCCTAAAAATTTATCAGCCATCATACCTCCTAAAATAGGTAATGCATATACCAAAGCTAAATAGGAACCTAATATCAAATTTGACTTCTCATCTTCGTATTTAAGTTGAGTAACCATGTAAACCATTAATAAAGCTTTCATTCCATAAAAGGAAAATCGCTCCCACATTTCAGCAAAAAATAATACGTATAAAGACTTTGGATGTTTTTGTAAATTAAGCATGTTCCTCATTTATTTTATCAAACTTAAGATATTTTAGTTAAAAATTCAGAAATCTATTATTTTGACTCTTCTCTGACAAAAAAAAAACAACCTTTTATACTATTATTTCGTTAATTTTATAAGTTGAATAGCCTATTGATCAGATGATTCAATTGATATAAAATACACAGCCATTGAAAAATTATTTACTTGTTTTCGGATTGCTTTTCACAGCTCTGTTTTCATTGACAGCTCAGCGAATCAAATCGCCTGTTCAATTGGATTCAAATCCATATCTATTTTTTACCGAAAATAAAAACCAATGGGATCCACAAACGGCTTTTAGAGCTAGACTTACTCCAGGCTTTATTGATTTTAATAAAGATCATTTTCATATCGTCTTTTTTAATGAAGATTTACATGAAATGCTACATAAACATAAATCTGAAAAGAATACACTCAGTGGACATGTTTTCAATATTCGATTTGTTGGGGCTAATCCCAATGTAACATTTACACAAAATGAAAAAGAAAAATTCCATTACAATTACTTTTTAGGGAATGATTCTGCTCATTGGGCTTCTGATATAGCTTCATATGGAACTATCACCTATGAAAATATTTATGAGGGAATCAATATTCAAGTAAAAGGACAGAATGAACAATTGATTTATGATTATATCGTGCAAGCAGGTGCTGATGCTTCTCAAATCAAAGTAAAATACGAAGGGGTAAATGATTTGAAAATTAAAAATGGCGATTTAATTTATAGTACTACAGCTTCTAAAATAAAGGAATTAAAACCTTATGCCTATCAAATTATTCAAAATCAAAAAGTAGAAGTTCCTTGTAACTATATTTTAGAAAATGATGAAGTACGATTCGAATTTCCTAAAGGATATAATACCAATGAAATATTAATCATCGACCCAACACTCATCTTCTCGAGTTATACTGGATCTACTGCAGATAATTTCGGTTATACTGCTACCTATGACGATGCAGGAAATTTATATGCGGGAGGAAATGTTTTTGCGAATACATCTGCTGGTGATGTAGGTGGACCTCTAGGTAATTACCCAACGGTTGGAGCGTTTCAAACAACTTTTCAAGGAGGTGTTTATGATATGGCTATTTCTAAATTTAATTCAACAGGAACTACCTTGCTTTACTCAACTTATTTAGGAGGAGCTGGCGATGATCAGCCACATAGTATGTTTGTGAATCCAAATAATGAATTATACATATTAGGATCTAGTAGTTCCACTAATTTTCCTACTGTAGCAGGCTCCTATGATTTATCTAATAATGGACAAGTAGATATTGTAGTAGTGAAATTTTCAAGTTCGGGTAGCTCCCTACTTGCATCAACTTATTTAGGAGGAAGTGATTTTGATGGAGCCATTCCAGAGACAGGTGGTATGCATGATTTGATTCATAATTATGCGGATGAATTTAGAGGCGAAATTATACTAGATAGTCTCGGATTTGTGTACGTGGCTTCTTATACCAAATCAAATAATTTCCCTACCACAGCGGGTGTTATTCAACCCACATTTGGAGGTGATCAAGATGGAGTGGTTTTTAAAATGAATGCAAATTTGACTTCCTTGTTGTTCTCAACCTATGTTGGTGGTGCACGCGATGATGCGGCCTATTCTATTAAATTAGATTTAAATCGAAATATTTTTATAACGGGTGGTACACTCAGCAACGATTTACGCATGGTCAGTGGTGCTTATGATAATAGCTATAATGGCGATATTGATGGATTTATTTATAAAATAAATAATACTGGTACAACTTTAATGTCTACAACGTATTTAGGTACTTCTGCATATGACCAAAGTTATTTTATAGAAATAGATCGCTTCAATAATGTGTATGTTTATGGTCAAACGCTTGGTGCATATATCATTGTAGGCTCTGTATATTCAAATACCAATGGTCGACAGTTTGTACAAAAATTAGATAATACATTAAGCTCTACTTTATTTTCTACTGTTTTTGGTGCTGGAAGAACAACTACCGATATTTCACCTACAGCCTTTTTAGTCGATCGTTGTGATAATATTTATATGTCGGGCTGGGGAGGAAACGTCAATACTGGATATTGTGGGGGCTCTACGCTTGATTTAGCAACCACTTCAGATGCCTATCAACGAAGTTCTGATGGAAGTGATTTTTATTTTATGGTGCTAGAACGAAATGCTGTCGGCTTACTTTATGCCACCTATTTTGGAGGGAATGGTCCTGTTGGGGAACATGTAGATGGTGGTACGAGTCGATTTGATCGTGAAGGCGTCATTTATGAAGCGGTTTGCGCGGGTTGTGGTAGAAGCTCATTATTCCCAACTACTGCGGGTGCTTGGTCAAATACGAACAGAAGTGCTAATTGTAATTTAGCAGCGATTAAATTTGAAATGAATTTAGCGGGTACGAATGTCGATGTACGTGCATCCCCACGTGCAATGGGTTGTGTGCCATTAACAGTAAACTTTGTGAGTGTACGTACCAATGTTCGTTCGGTTTTATGGGTGTTTGGTGATGGTGCTACCTCTACACTTTTTAATCCTACCCATACTTATACAGATACTGGAATTTTTACAGTGATGCTGATTGGTACAGATAGTACTAGTTGTAATATTGTAGATACAGCTTATTTATCAGTAGAAGTAGACGATGATAGTATCTCTGCCAATTTTACTCCTAACTTAATTATCGATTGCTACTCCAAAAGATTATTCGCCTATTCTAAAAATTATCCAACTACCACTTATACGTGGAATATTAGTGATGGATTTACCTCAACCAATGATACGATCGTGCATGTGTTTGCAAGTCCTGGAACCTATACCATTTCCTTAAAAGTAGATGATCCTACCAGTTGTAATGGTACGCAGTTAGTCACTAGAAATATAACGATTGAACCTGTTGTTGATTTAAATATTGCACTAAGCGATACCGCAGGTTGTTTCCCTTTAACTATCGATTTTACCAATACTACAGCCTCTCCTAGAGCTTATTATTGGGATTTTGGAGATGGTGATACCAGTACTCTAAAAAGTCCAACACATACCTATACCGCAGGAGGAACCTATACAGCAACCGTTTATTTTACAGATACTACTACCTGTAATAATGTTGATACTGCAACTTTCCAAATAACAGTATATAACGATACCGTAACTCCTTTATATCATATCGATAGAATTTTTTATGGTTGTGATTCAGTAAAAATACTGGTGCAATCATTTAATACAACTGCTAATAGTATTCAATGGAATTTTGGTGATGGATCCACTTCCACAAGTTTTGTAGATCAACATACATATAAAGATTCTGGACTTTTTCAAATATTATATATTGTAGTAGATAGTTCAAAAAGATGTAGAATGATTGATACCATGTTTGAATATGTATCATTAAATCCTTTAGATGCTGTTTTCGATATTTCTGATACGAATGCTTGTGTACCTGCCGATGTGCTCTTTACAGATGCTAGTCCTTATTTCTTATCTACGAATTATTGGAGTTTCGGAGATGCTACTACTGATACAGGTAGAAGTGTAATTCATACGTATACTTCAGTCAATACATGGAATATTATGCATATCATTATTGACTCTTCTGTATGTAATTTTGCAGATACCAGTTATGCAACTATTCAAACTCGAAATGATTCAACCGTAGCAGATTTCACTGCGGCAATTTTGAGTGAGTGCGATTCTAATCTCACGATTCAATTCACCAATACCAGTATCAATGCCTTACAATTTGAATGGAATTTTGGAGATGGTACTTCAAGTACACTACCTAATCCATTACATACTTGGACAGTGCCAGGCTGGTATACCGTACAAATGATCTCTATCGATTCTACTCGCTGCCATCCTAGAGATACCACTTATGCTAGCTATCAATTGAAAGCAAATGCTATTGCTGATTTCGATGTATTGTCTACAGCTTGTTCGGGAGTGGCCGTTTATATGGATAATTTAAGTAATCCTGCTGCTACATTCACTTGGTATTTTAGTGATGGTACTAGCTCTACTCAATTTGAACCGACACATATTTTTAATAATGCAGGAAGTTATACTATCACTTTAGTAATTAGAGATACGAATACTTGTGATGTATATGATACCTTAACAAAAACCATCAATATACTTGCTTTTCCTATTGCAGATTTTATGATGGATAGAGATTCGTTCTATTATTTAGATGCCATTCAGTTTACTAATTTGAGTCAAAATTTCACCGATGTAATTTGGCATTTCGGAAATGGAGATACTTCCATTCTTGAGAATCCACTTTATACCTATCCTCAAATCCATTCCTTAACTCCTTGCATAATCGCTTATATAGAAGGAACCACTTGTGCAGATACTTTTTGTAAAAATATTTATATCAACTTCGAAGCACGTATAGGTGTACCTAATGCATTTACACCCAATGGCGATGGAATCAATGATGAAGTGCGTGTAGAAGGAAAAGGAATTGTGGAATTAACATTTATGATTTTTAATCGATGGGGAGAAAAAGTTTTTGAAAGCAGAGATCAACAAGTAGGTTGGAATGGAATTTATAAAGGTCAAATGCAAGAGATGGATGCATATGCATATACGGTCAAAGCTAGATTTTTAGATGATACACGCAAAACGTTAACGGGTAATATTACTTTATTGAAATAGAGGAATAGTGAAACAAATAAGAAGTATCCATATTTTTTTATTATACATGTGTTTATGCATTTTTACTTTGCAGGCACAGGATACGCATTTTTCACAATTTTATACGCAGCCCTTAACTATCAATCCAGCCAATACGGGTTATTATGATGGCAATTATAGAGTAGGTGGTATTTATAGAGCTCAATGGCCTTTTGCAGCGAATGGTCAATTTGTTACTTATAATAATTATAGTATGTATGCTGATTTCTCTTTATTAGAAGGCTATTTAGGGAAAACAGATTTTATGGGTTTAGGATTCTATGCATGGAACGATGAGGCAGGTGATGGTAATTTACGTACCACTAAAATAAATGGAAGTATTGCCTATCATAAAAGTTTTGATAAAAAAGGAAAGTATGCTTTGTCTGGAGGCTTTGGTTTTACAGGGGTTCAACGAGCAGTAGATTTTAAAAATTTTTATTTTAATAATCAATGGAACGATCGATTTTTCGATAAAAGTATTCCTAATCTAGAACAATTTGCCAATCAAAGTAGATGGTATTTTGATATGAGCGCAGGCTTAACTTTACATATTGGTTTTGGTACAAATTATTCTTTAGGAATTGGTGCAGCGTTATATCATATCAATAAACCTAAAGATAGTTTTAAAGGAGTAGATAATCGAATTGGGATGCGTCCAATTTTTAATATTGCTTTTAATGGAAAGATTAGTCAAGAAATTTCAATCAATTCTCAATTTATTTTTAACTACCAAAAAGAAGCTATTGAAACAAGCATTGGTGCTTTAATAGGATATTGCAATGATACCTATAGAAGCAAAATCAAAAATACTTTTTATATTGGTGCTTATTATCGAATTAGAGATGCTATGATTCCAACGATTGGATACCAAATTAATTCAACTAGATTAATAGTAAGTTATGATTTTACTTTGTCTAAAATGACTTATTATAATAAAGGAGTTGGAGGATTTGAAGTATCTTTGGTTCACTCAGGAAAATTTAAATCGCGAAATATTATTAAAAAAACATATTGTCCAAAATTTTAAAATGAAATATATACTTTCTTCTTTACTCTCTATTTTATTATTGATGAGTGTTAGCTCTTATGCTCAAAATGATGATAAACCCTTTGCAGGAAATAATGAAAAAACATTGCCATTAAAACCAACTGTAACAGAAAACAAAAAAGGTTTTGATAAAAGTAAATTACGTATCGGACCTAATATTAATTTTGGTTATAGTGGAAATACACTGCTGTTAGGTCTTTCACCTGTTGTAGGATATAGAGTAGTTAAGTATTTTGAACCAGGTATTGGCTTTACCTATCAATTACAAGACGCAGCTACTGTAAATAGAATTCCTGGATATTCTTCTCATACGATAGGTGGTCAATTGTACGTTAAAATTTATCCTTGGAAAGAATTATTTATTTATGGCGAAGCTCAAATATTTAATTTTAGAGCTCGTGAAAAATCCTTAGTGAGAGGTGTAAAAAACGCCTATCAAAGTGTAACCTATGGAAATGTATTAGTTGGTTTAGGATATAATATTAAAGTAGGAAATAACTCCTATATGAGTTTGGGATTGATGGTCAATTTAATTCCTAATGCCCTTTATGGCTACAGACGACAACCACTTCCATTAATTGGATTCAATTTCGGTTTATAATTTAATGACCTTTTCTTCATGTTCTATTCATATATGGATATAGAAGCAATTCATTATTTTCATTATCTTTACCCTTATAATTTATAGACTTTTATGCAGCAAAAAATAAAATTTGGTACTGACGGATGGCGTGCAATTATCGCAGATGATTATACGGTTGCAAATTTGGCTCGTGTAGCAAAAGCAACTGCTCTATGGTTGAAAAAAAATACAGATAATCCTACATTAACAGTTGGGTACGACTGTCGATTCGGGGGAGTGTTATTTTCGGAAACAGTTATTAAAGTGGTAACTGCTGAAGGAGTAAAAGTTTTTTATGATAAAAATTTTGTTTCTACTCCTATGATTTCATTAGCCACTTTTAATCATAAATGTTTGTTAGGAGTTATTATTACAGCAAGTCACAATCCTCCCACATATAACGGATTTAAATTAAAAGCTCATTACGGTGGACCAGCTACGCCAACAGTGATTCAACAAGTAGAAGATTTAATTCCAGATACATGTGAATTACCTGCGATTTCTTTAGAAGAGCTTGAAGCAAAAGGTTTATTGGTATATGAGAATTTTGAAGAAATGTATTATCAGCATGTACTCAAAGGTTTTGATATCGATAAAATAAATCAATCAGGTATTAAAATAGCTTATGATGCAATGTATGGTGCTGGTCAACGAGTATTTAAAAGATTAATTCCTCACGCACGTCATTTACATTGCGAATACAATCCTTCGTTTTATGGTCGCGCTCCAGAACCTATCCATAAAAATTTAATGGAGCTTTCAGATTTGATTCGTCAATCGGGTGATATTGCTCTTGGTGTAGCAAATGATGGAGATGCTGATCGTATTGGTTTATACGATAATGAAGGTAAATTTATTGATGCACATCATATTCTATTATTATTAATTCATATACTTTATAAATACAATAATCTGAGAGGGAAAGTAGTAGTGGCATTCTCTGCTTCTCCAAAAATTAAAAAGATGTGTAAAGCCTATGGCATCGATGTAGAAATTACTAAAATTGGTTTTAAATACATCAGTGAAATTATGATTCACGATGATGTATTAGTAGGTGGTGAAGAAAGTGGTGGTATCGCTGTGAAAGGCCATATCCCTGAGCGTGACGGTATTTGGGATGCATTGGTAGTATTAGAATATATGGCTAAAAGTGGCAAAAGCATTAAGCAATTAATTGATGAAGTGTATGAAGTGGTAGGTGCATTTTCATACAATAGAAATGATTTGCATTTAACGGAAGAAGTAAAGTTGAATATTATCGATAACTGTTCTAAAGGCGTTTATAAAGCATTTGGTTCTTATGCTATCGAACAAGTAGAAACGATAGATGGTTTCAAATATTATTTACCAAACGAATGCAATGTAATGATTCGTGCTTCAGGTACTGAGCCCGTTTTACGTGTCTATGCCGAAGCTCCTACGATGGAAGAAGTAAATAAAATATTAGAAGAAACGAAAGCTACTTTACTTGCTTAATTTATCAATGAATAAAAACAGTAAAATGAATTTTAGAATTATTTTTTTATTGCTGTTTTTATTTGCTACTACAAGTATTTTAGTTGCTCAAGATACAACCGCTATCATTGCTCCTAAAAAAATCACCTTTCTCGAACCTTATCCTACCTATAATAAAAAACGATTTGCAACTGCTTTAGGCGGACAATTAGGTTTGTGTACCAGTGCCTTAATTGGTTTGAATTACGCTTGGTACGAAGGTTATCCCAGAAGTAGATTTCATTTTTTTAATGACGCCGCAGAGTGGCAGCAAATAGATAAAATGGGTCATATGTTGGGAGGCTATTTTCAAAGTAAATGGAGTTTCAATGTCTATAAATGGTCGGGGATTAAACACAATCGTGCCGCATGGGCTGGAGCGCTTACCGGCTGGGGTTTTCAAACTACTATAGAAATTTTAGATGGCTTCTCCTCTAAGTGGGGTGCTAGTGCAAGTGATGCACTCTTTAATAGTATTGGTTCGGGTTGGTTCTTATGGCAAGAAATGTTATGGCACGAACAACGGATTCAATTAAAAATAAATTATTACCAAGTAGATCATCCCAAAGGTCAATTGACGCAACGTGCCAATGAATTATATGGCACACAATTTTACGAACGCTTTTTGAAAGATTATAACTCTATGACTTTTTGGTTGAGTGCTAATATTGCTTCCTTTAATAAAAAACAAAAACATGCTACATGGTTAAACGTAGCTGTGGGTTATGGTGCAGGTGGTATGTATGGCGGATTTGATAATACATGGACAGATCCAAACGGAAACTTAGTAAATCGAAATGATGTACAACGCTACCGAAAATTCTTGATTTCTATCGATGCTGATTTTACTAAAATACCTGTACGTACCAGAACCGAACGAGTGATTCTCGGCTTATTAAATACGATTAAATTGCCCGCGCCCGCTTTAGAATTTAATACTAAAGGGCAAATTATTTTCCACCCGCTGTATTTTTTGAATTGGGAAATGCCTTTGTATTTTAAAAAATAGAAGCATTATTTTTCTGAATAAAATCAATGCTTTTCATGATGTCTTCATGTAAATAACGATCGGTTGAATTGAAACTAACCGTTTTTCTATAAGCTAGCAAAAGGTTTTCAATAGAAGTACTAGAGCGCAAAGGTCTTCTAAATTCAAGTGCTTGCGTTGCATTCAATAATTCAATCGCCAATATTTTTTCGATATTTTCTAAAACCTTCAAACATTTGGTTGCGGCATTCGCGCCCATACTTACATGGTCTTCTTGTCCATTGCTCGATGGAATAGAATCGATTGAAGCTGGAGAACATAATTGTTTATTCTGACTTACAATCGATGCAGCAGTATATTGAGGAATCATCATGCCACTGTTCAATCCCGCGTCTTTGGCTAGAAACGGAGGTAAGTTGCGCTGACCACTAATTAATAAATAGGTTCTTCTTTCAGAAATATTTCCTAATTCAGCTAAGGCTAAAGCTAAATAATCTAAAGCAAGTGCTAAGGTTTGTCCATGAAAATTACCTCCACTAATAATTATTCTTTCTTCAGGAAATACATTAGGGTTATCAGTAACAGAATTAATTTCGGTTTCAAAAACACTTTCTACATGTTTAATCACATCCTTACTTGCGCCATGCACTTGCGGAATACATCGGAAAGAATAGGGATCTTGAACCGCTGTTTTAGTTTGTTTCGCTATTTCACTGTTTGCTAAAATAGATAACATATTTTTAGCAGTATCTATTTGTCCTGCATGTGGTCGCATACGTTGAATCAATTCATGAAAAGGTTCTATACGTCCATCAAACGCTTCTAAAGAAATAGCAGCAATCATATCTGCCCATGCACTTAATTGCTTTGCTTTATTTAAAATGTATACACCGTATGCACTCATAAATTGTGTGCCATTCAATAAGGCTAAACCTTCTTTGCTTTTTAATTTAATAGGAGTGAAGTTGATTTCAGTAGCATCTATTTCTTCATTATCGATATGTACTTTTCCTAGGCCTATCAAAGGAATACAAAGATGTGCTAAAGGAGATAAATCGCCACTTGCACCCAATGAACCTTGTTCGTATACAACAGGTAAAATATTTTCATTATAAAAATAAATTAAACTCTCAACGGTTTGGATGTCTACACCGCTATGTCCATAGGATAAAGATTGTATTTTTAATAATAACATGATACGTACAATCTCATCAGGCACTTGGTTTCCGGTACCGCAAGCGTGACTCACCAATAAATTATATTGCAATTGCTCTAATTGTTCATCGTTGATTTTCACATTACACAAGGAGCCAAAACCAGTATTGATGCCGTAGATAGGTTTTTCGGCAACACGAATGGCTTCATCTAAATAAGCTCTACAAGTATTGATTTTATTTTTAGCTTCATCAGATAATGCAAGTGCATGTTTCTGTATAAGTATGCTTTCTATTTCTTGAATACGAATGGTTTGGGAGGATATTAAATGTGTCATATTATTTTA
>CANHVE010000077.1 GCA_947464015.1 Saprospirales bacterium
TAATTAATATAAAATTAAGAAATAATAACAGGAATATGACTCAAAAACATAATACATAAAAATGAAAGGCGTTATACATTCAAGAATTGCAAAATAAAGCCATGTTACATTTCTTAAAACAATAAAAACTCAATAAAAAAACGATACAATGAAACAAAATTCTACACTGAACAACATCATTCTTCACGCATACAACGAATTAGATTCTTTTTCGGCTGCAAAAATCCAAGTAGAAATGCAAAATAATGAAAATCTTCAAGACGAATTTGACGCTTTTGAAAATGTACTTCATCATTTAGATGCCGATAGACGAAAACCTTCTAAAAGCAGTATTGATATTATTTTACAATACAGCAGAAATACAAATAAAGAAAGATCTGAAGAATTAGTAACCACATCATAAGCATTTATATTTCTCACTTTTTTACGATTATAATTTTATCTGAGATTATAAAATATTATAGCCTATTTAATAGTATTTTTGCATATTGAAAATAGTATAAAATGGCTGAAGAACAAGTAGTATTAGTGAATGAAAAAGGTGAAGAGCTAGGATTGATGGGCAAGTTAGAGGCACATCAAAAAGGCATTCTACACAAAGCAATAAGTATCATTATTTACAATTCGAATGGCGATATGCTTTTACAGCAAAGAGCCGATAGCAAATATCATTGGGCAGGTATTTGGAGTAATACCTGTTGTTCACACCCACGCGATAAAGAAAGCTATGCAGCAGCAGCTTCCCGCAGATTGATGGAAGAATGCGGATTTACAACTGAATTGCAAGAAGAATTTCATTTTATTTACAAAGCATTTGATGCTCCGAGTGGACTGACAGAACACGAGTTTGACACTGTGTTTACAGGCATTTACGATGGAGAATGCCCTTTTAATCCAGAAGAAATTGCAGCGGTAAAATGGATGAGTGTTTCTGATTTACTTGAAGATATTAAGCTACAACCAGATGCCTATTCTTTTTGGTTTAAAATTATTTTAGAAGAACTTCAAAAACGAGATCGATTACATTATAAAATTTCAATTTAAATTTATTTTTTTAGCTAAAAATATTTTTGTGTTTTTTCTTTTAGCTATCAATGTTTTATGTTTACTTTGCATTTCGCTAGAAAAATACACCAAACCAGATTTATAACAATAACACAACAGCAACATATACATGGGTTTATTTAACTTTATGACTCACGAGATAGCCATTGACTTGGGAACGGCTAATATTTTAATTGTTCACAATGATAAAGTAGTGGTAGATGAGCCATCGATAGTGGCTATCGATAGAAAAACAGACAAGGTGATTGCCGTGGGTAAAAAAGCCATGATGATGCACGAAAAAACTCATGAGAATATAAAGACTATTCGTCCTTTAAAAGATGGTGTAATTGCCGATTTTAATGCAGCTGAGAGTATGATCAGAGAGATGATCAAAATGATTTATAAAGATAAAAAATTCATTTTCCCTCCAAGTTATAAAATGGTTATTTGTATTCCTTCAGGTATTACTGAAGTGGAAAAAAGAGCCGTACGTGATAGTGCTGAACAAGCTGGTGCTAAAGAAGTACGATTGATTCATGAACCAATGGCTGCTGCAATAGGTATTGGAATTGACGTAGAAGAACCAGAAGGAAACATGATTATCGATATTGGTGGTGGTACCACTGAAATTGCCGTAATCGCATTATCAGGTATTGTTTGCGACCAATCTATCCGAGTAGCTGGGGATGAATTCACATTAGATATTGTTGATTATATGCGTCGCCAACACAATATGCTCATTGGTGAACGTTCTGCTGAAAACATTAAAATTCAAATTGGTTCAGCCCTTACTGAATTAGATTCTCCACCAGATGACTACCCAGTAAATGGTAGAGATTTAATGACGGGTATTCCTAAACAAATCGTTGTTTCATATAGTGAAATTGCACATGCTATTGATAAGTCCATTGCTAAAATTGAAGAAGCAATCTTAAAAGCACTTGAAACTACTCCTCCAGAATTAGCTGCAGATATTTATAGAACAGGTTTATACTTAACAGGTGGTGGTGCATTATTACGTGGATTGGATAAACGAATTAGCCAAAAAACAAAGTTACCTGTATATGTTGCCGAAGATCCTTTAAGAGCTGTAGCTAGAGGCACAGGTATCGCTTTGAAAAACATGGATAAGTTTACATTCTTAATGTAATCTACTAATACTACTATTTCTACAACATGCGTTATCTACTAAAATTTTTAAGCGACAATTATTTTATTTTTCTCTTCATTATTTTAGAAATTATCTGTTTACTTCTTATCTCAAATAACAACAGATATTATAATAGCGCTTTTATGAATCACTCTCGTCAAGTTACTTCTAAAGTATATGAAAGCCAAACTAATATCCTTAAATATTTTACTTTAGGAAAAGTGAATGATAGTTTAATGGCCGATAATAAAAGGCTTCACGAACTACTCGATCAGAATTATGTAAACAATGCCATTCGAATAGATTCTGCTCATGATACTGTGGACAATATATTTGAACAGGTATACTCTTATATGGATGCTTATGTAGTAAGCAACACTACTGATAGAGCTAAGAATTTTATCATTATCGATAAAGGCTTAGTACATGGTGTCAAAAAAAATATGGGTATTTTTAATGATAAAGGAATTGTAGGAACTGTGGTTGGGGTATCTAATAACTATGCACTAGTAATGTCGTTGCTCAATACCGAATCGCGCATCAGTGTCAAATTAAAAAAGAATGATTATTTTGGCAATCTAGAATGGGATGCAAAGAGTAGTGAATATTGTATCTTAAGTAAAATACCCAATCACGTAAAAGTGGCCAAAGGTGATACAGTTGTTACAAGTACTTATTCCTCTTTCTTTCCAGGTAATTTAATGGTGGGAACGATTCAAGATTTTCATGAAATTCAAGGTTCTAATTTATTAGAATTACGAGTTAGACTCAGTGCTCAAATTCAAGCACTGAACCATGTTCATATAGTTAATTTTTTACGCAGAGATGAAATACAAAAACTAGAAGAAACAGTAGCAGATGAATAGTCAAATAATAAAATATCTAAGTCATTGCTTATTGATTTTAGTCATACAAATTTTGGCTTTAAACTATATTAATGTAAGTGGTTTAATCAATCCTTACATGTATCCATTACTTATCTTAATACTTCCATTAAACACTCCTAAATACATGCTTTTGTTTACTGCATTATTTATAGGATTGAGTGTAGATATTTTTCAAGAAACGCTTGGAATGCATGCTTTTGCTACGATTTTTATCGCTTTTTTAAGACCTTATATTTTTAAAATATTAAATCCTAAAGAACAAGAAGCAGATGAAATTATGGATATTCACTACCATGGATTCACTTGGTTTGCAATTTATTTAGGAATATTTACGTTTATTCATCACTTACTATTTTTTCGTATAGAAAAAGGTGATTTTCATGCTTATCATTACACTTTACTAAAAACCGTATTAAGCACCGTATTTTCTTTGATTAGTATGTTTATTTATATCTTTCTTACTTCAAATAAATCTAGTACTAGATATAATTAAGTAAGGTTAATAGATTAATAAACTGAAGCCCCTTCTTTTTACCAGCTACCGCCAGCACCGCCACCTCCGCTGCTTCCTCCACCAAAGCCTCCAAATCCACCGCCACCACTGCTACCACCACCTCCCCAACTACCACCACCCCAATAACCTCCACCACCATAATATCCTCCACGTGTATAGGTAGAACCTCCACCACCATTCAATCTACTTATGATCAAAATGATAATGATGATAATAATTACGGTGATAGCAATTTTTTCTAAATCAAAATCTCTACTGAATGGTTTAGAAACTACATCTTCTTTTTCTACTTGATATGTGCCTGCTAAGCTAGATTTGATAGCTACTATAGCTGCATTAATACCTGATTCATAATCCCCATTTTTAAAATTAGGAATCATTTCGTTTTCGATAATACGCTTACATATAATATCTGGAAGTTTATCTTCTACTCCTCTACCAGTAACTATAAATGTTTTTCTATCATTAAAGGCAACTAATACAAGTACTCCATTGTCTTTGGCAGCTTGTCCAATTTGCCACTTATTAAATAAACCAATTGCATACTCACTGATATCATATCCATCTGTTGATGAAATAGTAACAATGGCTATTTGAGAAGAGGTTTCGTTATTATAAGCAACTAAATCTGCTTCTAATGAAGCGTCATTAGAAAGTATACCAGCAAAGTCATTTACAATTGTAGGTGGGTTGGCTTGCTCTGGATAATTTTGAGCGTACAACTGCAATTGAGCATAACTCAAAACAAGTATAAAAAGAAATCGAACTAGCTTATTCATCTTCACCAAAACTTAAATCATTAGAAATTTCATTTGGATTCTCAGATTGAATAGCTGAAGGAAAATGACTGGACAAGTCTTTTTCTATAGTATGTAATACATGAATTAATCCATCAGCATATTTTCCCTGCTTCATATAGTTGATGCATTGAGCCACTAAATCATCCCAATAATTTGCCTTTACTTTTTGATGAATAGCGCTATCAGCAAGTATAGCCATCTTTCTATCTTGACAAGCTACATAGATAAGCACACCCGTTTTATTAGAAGTTTTATCCATGCCTAACTTAGTAAAAACAGTAGCTGCTTTTACTAAAACATCTTCTTTACAATGATTATCGATATGTATTTTAATTTCGGCTATGGTAGTTTCTTCTACCCGTTTAATGGCATCAACTAGGCGACTTTTCTCGCTATCAGATAAGATAGTTTTGTGATTCATGAATCCTTTTAATTACTTAAAAGTAACTTTTGGAGCTTTTTCACTTCCTTTATCTGCTTCGAAATACGCACGTTCTTTAAATCCAAACATATTACTGAATAATACATTAGGGAAAGTTTTTATATGTGTATTATAATCTTGAACAGCTTCATTGAATAAATTACGTTCTGTATTAATTCTATTTTCTGTACCTTCTAGTTGTGCTTGTAACTCCATAAAAGCTTGATTCGATTTTAAGTCGGGATAATTTTCTACGATTTGTAAAAAACGACCTAATGCTTGACTTAATTGACCTTGATTTTCTTGAAATTCTTTTAGTTTTTCAGGACTTAAATCTTTGGCATTGACATTCATAGAAGAAGCTTTAGCACGCGCTTCAATTACGGCTGTTAAAGTAGATTTTTCAAAATCTGCTTGTCCTTTTACCGTTTCAACTAAATTAGGAATTAAATCAGCTCTACGTTGATAAGCACTTTGCACTTTTGCCCAAGATGCATCTATAGCTGCACTTTTAGAAACTGCACCATTATAACCACAAGAGTTTAAACTCAACATACTTGCAAATGCAAATAATACTAAAAGACTATTTTTGATTTTTTTCATTTCAATGAAATTTGATTTAGATAATGAAATTACCTAACAAATCTATAAAGAAATAAGTTTCAAAGAGAAATAAAACGGATTAGTTTAATGCTAACTCTATCGTTTTGATAAATTCAGGATCGAAAACATTGGTGGGTGGACTATAGCTTTTAATCAATTTACCATTCTTACCGATAATATATTTTTGAAAATTCCAAGACACTTTACTATCAGCCACTCCGTTTTCTGCTTTCTCAGTAAGGTATTTGTATAAAGGCGCTTGGTTGGTTCCTTTCACATCTACTTTAGAAAACATAGGGAAAGTAACATTGAATTTACTGGTGCAGAATTCTTTGATTTCTACTTCAGTACCGGGTTCTTGACTCATAAATTGGTTGCAAGGAAAACCTAAAACCACAACTCCACGACTTTTATATTTTTGATAAAATTTTTCAATATCTGCATATTGAGGAGTAAATCCACATTTACTAGCTACATTAATAACCACAACCACTTTGCCTTTATAATCATTTAAAGACACTTCTTTATTGTCAATATCTTTTACTTTAAAATCATAAATAGTCTTATCACCTGCAGCAATTAGGGACAAAAGAAGAACCAAAAAGTATTTCATAATCAATCATTTTATAGTACAACACAAAACTAGAACATTCGTTCATAAAAAGGCTAAATAAATTTAAATATAATATTCTCTTAACTCACACACTCTCACTTACTATCCAAGCACTGCTCCAGGCTGCTTGAAAATTAAAGCCTCCAGTAATGGCATCTATATCTAATACTTCGCCAGCAAAAAATAAATTAGGATGTATTTTACTTTGCATGGTTTTAAAATCTACTTCTTTTAAATCAACGCCACCACAAGTGACAAATTCATCTTTATTCGTACTCTTTCCATTAATTTCAATATGCGAATCACTGAATAGCTGCGCTAGTACTTTCATTTCATTCAGGGAAACATCTGCCCACTTTTTATTCGTATCTATTTTACTAAACAACAATAAACTATCGCGCATTCGATTCGTTAATTCATAAAAATGTGTATTAGAAATTTGTTTTTTTGCTTGCGATATTTTGAATTCTTTTAAATCATCCAATACTTCATCATAACTCTTTGTGCCAGTCCAATTCACTTGTAATGTAAACTTGTATTGTATACTCGCTAATTCACGTGCGCCCCAAGCAGACAATTTCAAAATAGCAGGACCACTCAATCCCCAATGAGTAATTAATAATGGGCCTTCACTCTTCAACTTGGTTCCTTTAATTTTCAATTGCACTTTTGGAATACTCGTTCCCATCAAATCATTTAAACGTTGGTCTTTGGTATTAAAAGTAAACAAAGATGGAACCGGCGCACTTACTGTATGACCTAACTTCTCGAGTAATTTCCAACTACGTACCTGACTCCCACTACAAAAAACCACTTTATCTGCAACTAGCTTCTCGCCATTATTTGTCTTTACAAGCCACTTATCAGGATTTGTTTTTTCTATATCATCCACTCCATTATTTATATAAATTTCTACTTTATATTTTTTAGCTTCTTTCAAAAAACAATCTAGAATAGTTTGAGAAGTATTTGATTGAGGAAACATTCTTCCATCTTCTTCGCGTTTTATTGGAACTCCTCGACTTTCAAACCATTCAATGGTATCTTTTGGTTGAAAACGATGAAATATACTTATTAAACTTTTTTCGCCTCGCGGATAAAATTTAACTAGCTGCATGGGTTCAAAACAACTATGCGTAACATTACATCTTCCCCCTCCACTAATTTGTACTTTATATAAAAGTTTATCACTTTTCTCAAAAATGATAACTCTGTTGCTAGGTTTTTTTTTGGCTATGTTAATTGCTGCAAAAAAACCTGCAGCTCCACCACCAATAATTACGATTTTTTCGTTCATCACAAACAAATCTATTACAAGCAAATTAAAAAAAGAATATATTTGGATATAAATTAATAATTTAGATGGATAAAATAGATACTATCGTGTTAGTTATTATAGGTTTATTTATAGCAAGCTTTGCAATTGTTTTATTAATTGCTCATTGGAAGCTATATGAAAAAGCAGGTAGAGAAGGTTGGGAAGCAATCGTCCCCATATATAATGCATATGTATATTTTGAAATTTGTGGCAAACCAGGATGGCATGCTTTTTTAGCTTTTATTCCTTGTATAGGGGGACTCATATATATTGTACTACATGTAATTGCTTCTCTAGAATTAGCGAAAAGATTTGGTAAATCAGATGGTTTTGGGGTAGGCATCATTCTATTACCAATTATATTTATACCTATTTTGGCTTTTGGTGATGCCGTATATGATGATGGGAATAATCCTGTGACTAATTATTTAAATGAAAATTAGAAATTAAATTATTTTCAGAAAAATTAGTGATTTTATAAACGTTTGGAAGTACGAAACTGAAAGCACATTAAAATTATATAAGGTATTAACTAATGAGGTTTTGGATGTAAAAATTTTTCCTGAAGGAAGAAGTTTATTGATTGTAGCCTCTCATATAAATCATACCCTAACTGAAATGATGCATCATGCTGGTCTGCCAATTGAAGAAAATAAATTTGAATACAAAACGGTTGAAGAGTTAATTTCACATTATCAAAAAGATGCAGCTAAAGTTGCAGAAGTAGTTGCAGCTAATTGGACCGATGATCAAGTAGAAAATAAAATCAAGATGTATGGCATGGATTGGAATATAGGTGATACACTTCATATTTTAATCACTCATCAAACACATCATAGAGGACAACTAACTGTATTAATGCGTCAAGCAGGTTTGAAAATACCTGGTGTATATGGTCCATCCAAAGAAGAATGGATAGCCTATGGACAAGAGCCACTTATCTAATTAAAAAGCTCTTTAAAAAATACATATATACCCATAAGTAGCACAAAATAACCAAAGGCAACTTTTAATTTATTTGATTGAATCTTACGAGCAATCCACAAACCAAATAAAATTCCAAGAATGGCAATGAAGCTAAATAGTAGCAAAAAACTCCATTCATTCGTATAAAATCTATTCGTATCGAATGATAATTGAAAAGGAGTAGCACTTAATTGGATAAAATCTCCCATAAATCCAAAAAAGGAATTAGCTGCAATTATGATTAAAGATGTACCGATTGCTTCTTTTACATTTAATTTGTAGAATGTCATTAAAGATGGAACAATTATAAAGCCTCCTCCAGCTCCTATCAAACCTGAAATAAAACCTACTAGCATGGCCTTAAGTATAATGCCAAAATAAAATTTTTTCTTTTTTACTTGTTCCTCAATCTCATTATCTTGTTTTTTTAATATCATGAATAATGAAACTACTATCATCAAAACTGCAAATAAAAACATAAGTAAATGTTTACCTGTAAGAATATAGCTACCCATCGTCCAGGTTTGAGCATCTATCCATGGTGTAATCGTTTTACGTGTTATAAAAACAGCAATTAATGAGGGTATACCAAATGAGTAAGCTGCTTTTAAATTTAAATTATGATTGATATAAGAATTGATTCCTCCAACAAATGTGGCCATACCAACAATAAACATCGAGTATAAAATTGAAATGTCCGATTCGATATGTAACAAATAATATAAAACTGGTACGGTTAATATAGTACCTCCACCTCCAAATAACCCTAAAGTAATTCCAATTAAAAACGATGCAATATATCCTAAAATTTGATTAGTATCCATATCTTGTACAAAGTTAGTAGGATTAGTTATTGCATTATAATTATATCTTGTTTTTTTTGCAATGATTCAAAGTAGTGAGTAATTTTACATAAAGAAGATATTCTTTTTACTAAAAAAATATGTACAAATATTCTACTTTCATCCTTCTATTTATAGGCCTATTTTTTTTATCAAATTGCCTACAAACCAATAATAAAAGTAACTACAAGAACATCTCTTTTTATATCTGGAACAATCAAATCAATATTTCAAACGATCAAAAAAACTATTTAGATAGTCTTCAAACAAGATGCATTTATATCAAATTAGTAGAGTTTAAAAAGGATGAAATTATTCGTTCAAAACTTATAAATGTATACGACAATCATATTCAAATTATACCCGTAGTTCGTTTAGATAATTATTTTTTAGCTAATACAAATTATACGAATGCCGAAAAATGTGAGCAATTATACCAAGAAGTACAACAACAAATAAATACATTCAGCAAAAAGAAAATGAACACCATTCAACTAGATTGTGATTATGAATCTATTAATTTACAAGCCTATCAAAACATCCTAACAAGTTTAAAAAACAATTATCATCTGGAAGTACAGATTACATTAAATGTCTATAGAACTGCTGATTTATCTCATATTCCTAAAGCTGATGAATATTTTATAATGTTATATGATTTTTATAATGCATCAAAAATTGACATTCATAATTTTGAATTTTTAGAAACATACAAAAATCATTTACATTCTTTTCCATTTAAACATCAATATGTATTACCTATTTTCTCGAGATGGGTTGTATATGAAAAAGGAAAAGCTCAATTAGATTATCAGTTTAATGAAGATCAAATAAAAAACAATAGCGACATTGTATATACGGGTAATGGATCGTATTTAGTAACAAAACAGTTAGTTATAAATAATCAACTTATAAATAAAGATGCAATAATTGTTTATCAAGAAACCACTATTGATGACTTAAAAAATTATACCCAATTTACGAAAGAGCTTTCAGGCGAACAATCAAATCAACTGATTTTATTTGCTTTCAATAATCAAAGCCCTAATAAATTTCCAGCAAATACATTGTTAGATTTAAAATAAATGGGTATGTATTCCTAGCCCTATTTTATTTTCGAATAGTATTTTGCCTCCTCTAATTTCATACCCTTCAAATGGATTATTACGTATCAAATAAGGTCCATCTAAATCAACCCAATCAGCACTTTGTTGCAACATACTTGCAGCTGCACAACCACAGGCACTTTCACTCATGCAACCAATTAGAATTTTTAGCTGATGCTGTTTTGCCGAAGTAATGATTTGTGTTGCATTACTTATACCTCCGCATTTTAATAACTTTAAGTTGATTCCATCAAAAGAAGTAGCGATTGAATCTATGTCTTCTATATTCTGAAATGCTTCATCTGCAATAATAGGTAGTGAGCTAAATTGTTTTAGTAAGGCACTTAACTTTCTGTCCGATTTTTCAAATGGTTGTTCTATTAAAATGCATTTTGTTTTACTTAATAGATCAATCATTTTTTTTGCATAATCTATATCTTTCCAAGATTGATTTGCGTCAACTGCAAACGTTTTATCTGAATACTTAATAAAGGTTTGTATTATTTCTACATCTTGTATTCCATCTAATTTTAGTTTAATTAAGTTAAAATTAGTTGCATGATTTAATTTCTCCTGCATTTCACTTGCACTTGAAACACCTATGGTATATGTACATTCAGGCGAATTTGTTTCGGTAGGCAAATATGTTCTTACAGATTTTAATTCCATTTTACCTTTCAA
>CANHVE010000078.1 GCA_947464015.1 Saprospirales bacterium
AATAATATATACTTAATATTTGTATAGAAAACAAAAACAAAACAAAATGAAAACAAGTACCATTTTAAATGAAAATAACATTAATGCAACATTGATTGCATTTTGTATTCTATTGGCCTCATTTATGCTTATGAGTTCAAAGTTTTATCATGATTATCAAATAAAACAAGCCAAGACAGAGGCTTTAGAAGTAGAAGTAGATAAGTAAACCTATACTAAATACATAAAACAGGTAAATACCAATAGTATTTACCTGTTTTTATTTTTATGAATACAATACAATTAATAGAAGGAACTATAGCGTTTTAACACTGAGTTTAGTCACTTGAATAAAAACTAATTATTTGCCAGCTTTTACAATGGTTTTATAGTATATTATTAAAGCATCTGCTGCTCCATTATATTGTGTAATAATTTCTTTAATCTGTTCTTCAGACAAAGATGATTTCCATAAATCAAACTCTTCCTCCAATATTATTGGATCTATGCCACCTTAAATAAATTGAAGATTTTTTAAGGTAAATTTTTTAAGTTTTTTCATTTTTTTAATATTGAGTTTAATTGAGTTATTTCATTATATGTACTTTAAAGGTACTTCCTACTCCTAATTCAGATTCTATGATGATATAGCCATTCATATCGGATATGATTTTTTTAGCTATTGCTAATCCTATTCCAGTTCCTGGATATTTAGTATGATCGTGTAATCGTTCAAAAATATCAAATATTTTAGCATAGAATGCTCTGTCTATTCCTATTCCATTATCAGAAACGGCAAATACATGATGTCTGTCGTTGTTTGAATACACTACTTTAGCTTGCTTCTCTTCAGAATCATTGAATATAAATGCATTCTTAATTAACTGATAAAAAAGTTGATTAAATTGTGATCTATTACCGTGAATATTTATCGGAAGATTTTCAAATTGAATATCTAAATTATAGTTCTTGAATTTTTTATGAACATGATTAATAATGTCTTTAAATTCTTCAACCAATATTATCTCTTCAACAAGATTATTTTGCTTCTCAATATTAGTATATTTTTGAAGTTCATTCACCAAATGATATAAATTATTGGATGTGTTTTTAATGAAATTTATTAAATATTCTTGAGAGGCATCTTTAGCTTGTAAACTTTTTTCTAACTTATCTAAATGAACACGTATTAATCTAACAGGTTCTTTTAAGTCGTGCGAAGTTATCTGTGCAAATTGCTGTAACTCATAATTAGAGTTTTTTAATTTGGTGATATATCCTTGTATTTCTAGATTTTTTTCATGTAATATCTTTGCTTCATCAATTTGCTTTTCATATTCATGTTTATACTTCAATTCGATTAGTGCCTTAGATTTATTATAGGCTGCAATTTTTTCTTTTAAAAACACTTTTAATTGTAGACATTGATAAGCCAACTCATATTCATGCATCTTCTCATAAACAAAAGCTTTCTCTGTTAATATAAGTGTATGTTCAAATAATAAATGATGTGTTGAAGCTATTTCAATGGCTTCGTCATAGTTTTCAATGGCTTTTTTATAATCTCCTTTGGTTTTATATAAATTTCCAATTTGAATAAATAGTAAGCACTTAGAATAACTATTAGTTTCCTTATCTTTTATTTCTTTAGATTTTAATAAATAGAATTCAGCTTTATCTATTTTATTATATTTTAAGTATAGCGTTGATAAATTACCATAATTGATTGCTAAACCTGTAAAATCCTTTTCAATCAATTTAAGTTCTACACTTTTAAATTGATATTTTAAAGCCATCCCATATTTGTGTAAACTATTATAATAGTTAGATATACCATTGTAAATAATGGACAAGCCTTTGTTTGATTTGATTTTACAAAATATAGATTCAGCAGCTTTTAAATACTCTAATCGTTTTTTTGAATCGTAATAATTTTGATCTAAATCGGTTCGATATAATAAAGAAATATTATGGTAAGTTAAACCTTGTTCATATAACTGTTCATTGGTTTTATCACTCATTTTATCCAGCAACTTTATGCTTTCAATATAAGATTCCATAGCCGCCGTCATATTACCTAAATGATAGTAGGCTACTCCTAAAGTTCTATATACTTTACTTAGTGAATAAACGGTAATATTGGATAAAGATTTAAGTTTGTCTGCTTGTTGGATAGCTTCTGTATAATTGTTTTCTACAGACATTAAGAATTTTAAATATTGTAACTCAAACTCAATACTGCTATCTAAGTCTTCTGAACTTCTAATGCTTTCTTGATGCTGATTATAAAAATTTTTGTAACTCTTTATATCCTTGTTAAGAATTAATTTTCCTGTATTTATAATGTCATTAATTCTCATAATAATAGTAGCCTATTATTATATACGCACTAGAAAGAATTAAGTTACATATCTAGGTGTCTTTTTTTATCAAGACACCTAGACATGTATATTATTGCTTAATGAGTTTTGTTTTGATGATGCTCGAGTCACCTTTTGCAATGAGGTAATATATTCCTTTTGATACAGCAGGCACCATAACTTTATAGGTGTTTGCATCTATTCTAATTGACTTAATATCTACGATTTCACCTATTGCATTGATTAATTCGAACGATTGAGATTTTGTATTATTACTTAATTGTATATTGATTTCATTCATAAAAGGATTTGGATAAACGATCATACCTTCTTGAACAATTACATTTTCAATTCCTTGAGCGTCTTGTACTCTCGCACTATCAATACTTCTACAGCCATTTCCATCTATAATAGTATCATAATAAACTCCTGGAGCTAATCCAGTTAAAGATGTACCAGTAATTCCATTACTCCAATGATGAGTAATAGGTGCAGCACCTGTTGCGGTTGATACATTGATAGTTCCATTGTTTCCAGAAAATGCATTTGTAACGGTATAACTAGAGGTAGGTAGATCATTAACGGTTACAAAAATAATAGTAGAATCTGCACCATATGAATTATAGCCTCTTAAAACTACTTGATATGATCCAATATTATTTAAAGTAGCAGTAAATGTTGCTGCTGTATCAATTAAAGAAAGGCCAGGGCCATTTATTGTCCATCTTCTATTGTTGCTATGGTCTTCAGTTGCACTAAATGTAATGGATTCTCCTTTACAAATAGAAATAGCTGATGCATTAATACCCATATTAGGTAAAATATAATTACAGAAATTAATAGTAGTACTATTAGTGAAACTTGCATTATTCATAATGGTATCAGCACCATTTGTCATTAGAAAATATCCATTTCCAAATACACAACAAATTCCATCACCAACTGCATCATAAATTTTGAAACGATAACAAACATCACTCATACATAAAGTATAAAGATATGCAGTACGATTAGCTGTTAAGTCACCAGCGTTAATGCGTAACAAAGTATCGCCAGTAGTTGGGTTATAAATAGCCAAAGAAGTTTCTAATGGATAATCATCTGTCATTATTTTAAATGTTACAGGTCCACCTTTACGTGCTTTAAAAGTATTACGTAAGGTATCATTGGTATTATCCTGATCAGCTCTAGTATTCGGTGCTGAACTGGCAACACTAAATGTATGTGTTCCACTAGTTGTATTGATAGTAGGCAATGTTACATAGGTACTTGCTCCAGCAGCTAAAGTGCCTGTCCAGTTTTGATTACTCCAAGTTCCTGCATCCATTCTATATTTTAAAGAAAAGGAATAAACCGTATTTGTTCCTTGATTACTTACTTTAACAACAGGTACATAAGTAGTGTCATTACAATAAGCTCCTATAGGTTCGCTGATACTATCTACTTGTAAATCTAAACTATCTGAAGTAGGGACTGTTCCAAAATAATGACCATCAGTAGTCATAGTACCTGTAGCACCTGGATCTAACCAATCAGATAAACGAGCAGCTGAAGAGGTAGATCCATTTCCAGTCCAAGACATTGAAAATTTACCATAATCATCGTTTTTGTTTGCTAATGTAGCGGTACAAGATGAAGGTCCTCCATGTAATTGACCTACTAATCTTCTATTTTGATCAAACATAGGAGAACCAGAAGAACCTGGTTCAGTAATTCCACTATCAGCTTGCCATTTCACATTCCAGTGTGAGTTAGCTGGAGCACCTGTCCATCCTCCAGAAACACTAGTAAAGGCAGTTACTGAGGTGGATATTTTTTTAATATCGCCACTTGGATGATGGATACCTGCTCCACCAGTTGGCGTAGTTCCACTTCTATCCCAACCTGCATAAAACACATTATAACCTGCAGGTGGAGTACTATTTAATTGAAGTAAAGTAAAATCAGAAGCTACATTGGTTGCACGTAAGGTAGAACCAGTTGTACTTTGTGCTGTTGAAGGAGCTGTAGTAGGGTTTGGACAACCACTAGCTTGCCAATTCCATCTAAATACCCAAGTGCTTACACCTGTAGTTCCACAATGATTAGCAGTTAAAAAATAAGGTGTATTACTATGAGGAACATCATCTACCATCGCTCCTGTGCAAGCACCACTTCCACCTACTACTATAATGGCAACAGCATCTCGTTGTCTCTCCCAACCAATACCTATTGGACTACAATTTACATTATAATTACAAGATCCTGCACTTCCAAAAGCTTTCGCCCAAGCGAATAAATCTTTATAACCATGAGTTACTCTATTAATAGATAATTGCCCATGAAATGAAACAGTTGTAGGTTCATAATACTCAATAATAGTTTTTGAGCCAGGCACAATGTCTATACCTAAATCTTGTGTTTCTTGATTATTATCGCTTGTTAAAGCACCAATAATATAATTTTTATCTTCATTATAGACATATAATTTAGCCCCTTTAGGCAAAACATATTTATCAAATGTCAAATTGATTGAGAATGCTTTCGGACATTCAATAGCTAATCTCCAAAGACGATCGCCATTTGCTAATATTTCCCATAAACCATTATTATCTGTAGTAATATTAGTGGTATGATTATATCCAAAAATCCATGGGCCTGAACCTTTTCGGCTTTCTTCAGCATCAAATGCAATTAAGCTATCGGCATTAATCTCTGGCATTTTGATGGTAGGTATTTTTGCACTGATATTTTTTCCATGAAAGCTATAAGGTGTTCCACCTTGACTTACTTGAGCTTGTGAGCTGTAAACTAGTGTGCATAGGAATAAGAACGTAAATATTTTTCTCATTTGTTTGGTTTGTAATTAGTTAAATATTATAATGCTAAATTATAAAATTTAAACGACAAAACAATAAGTACTCGTTCTTTATTTATCTGTTTTATAGAGGTCCTCTTCTTTCTTAATTGTAAGGATATCCCCATCTTTAAGGGTTTTAGAGATAGCTTTAAAAGGAGCAAAAATAACTTCTTCATTGCCCGTTAAACCGCTAATAATTTCGATATTCGTATCATCCTGTAAACCTGTTTTTACTTTCACAGCTTTAGCTTTTTTGTTTTCAACTATAAAAACAATTTCTTCTAATACTTTTTTATCTTGACTATCATCTGTGCTTTTACTATCTAATATGGATTTTTTAGGGTCACGAATAGTTACAGATTGTATGGGTACTGACCATACATTTTCTTTTTTATTTGTTTGTATTTCAGCGGTTGCCGACATCCCTGGTCTAAATGGAAAACGATGACCTAATTCGGGTTGAATTAAGTCGGTATAGGAATCTTTTAACAATTTAATTTTTACTGTAAAATTGGTCACTTGGTCTGTTGTGATTGAAAAATCACTTTTTGATGCATAGGCGATTTCACTCACAATTCCTTTGAATTTTCTATTCATATAGGCATCTACTTCTACTTCTGCAGTATCTCCTAAGCTAATACGTAATACATCATTTTCATTGATATCAACTCGAGTTTCCATATTATTTAAGTCAGATATGCGCATTAATTCTGTTCCAGCCATTTGGGCTGTTCCTAGTACCCTTTCACCTTTCTCAACATTTAATTTAGAAACGATACCGCTGATAGGGCTGTAGATAAGTGTTTTATTTAAGTTTTGTTTGGCTTGTGTGGAAGAAGCTACTGCACTTTTTATACTAAAACCACTCGCATTGATAGTTTGAATAGCCGCTTCATAATTAGCAGAGGCTGTTTTATAGGCAGTAAAAGCTTGATCATATTCAGCTTGTGAAATCACTTTTTTATTATACAAATCTTTACTTCTATCGTAACTAGATTTTGCTTGATCAAATTGAGCTTGAACTTGAGCTAAGTTTGCTTTTGAGTTTGATTCGTTAGCTTTCATTTGATTTACATAAGCTTCGCTGCGGATTACTTCACTCTCGTAAATGCTTGGATTGATTTTAATTAATAACTGACCTTTTGTTACTGAGTCTCCTTCCTTTACATATAATTCAACAACTTCACCGCTCACTTCTGCACTAATTTTCACTTCTGTCTGCGAATAAATTTTGCCATTTGCAGGAACCGTTTCAATAATCGTTTTTTTGCTAACTTTCTGCACTGCCACAGCAGTTCCTGTTTCATTATTTATCCAACCCATTTTTTTGCCAACAAATAGGAAAATAATAAGCGCAGCCACAACTGCCACTAGAATATAAATTATTTTGTTCGTTTTCATAAGTAGTAGGATTGTCTTAGTTAAGTTGAAGATTTTTTCCTTGGTAAAATTCTAATATTTTTATCTTAAACAAATAGTCGTATTTACTTCTTGCAAGTTCTGAATTAGCTACCGCCAAATTATTTTGAATTACACTCAAATCTATTTGTGATAAAGCCCCAACATTAAATCGCTCTCTGGAAAACTCATATGTTTTTTGTAGGGAGTATACATTTTTTTGATTGGCTTCATATGTTTTTTTAGCCGATTCATAGTTGGAAAAAGCTTGATATATATCTTGTCGCAATTGGTTACGTGTACTTTCTAATCGTAGCTCAGCATTTGTTACTTGTAATTTTGCATTATTCAAATTAGTAACTCTATTCCATCTGTTAAAAATGGGTACGTTTAAACTTAAACCAAGTCCTTCAGATAAATTTTGTTTCAATTGAGTGGCATAAGGTGTTTTAGTAGTGATAATCTCAGGACTAGGTTGAATAACACGTTCTAATGATGTTTCAGTATAACCAATAGTATTAAAATTTAAGTTATTGGTGGTGGTATATGTTTTTTGTTGATTAAAATAATTCGTTCGTAATGAGGCATAGGCCGAAATAGTTGGAGAGAATGCTCCTTTACTCATTATTAAACTTCTTTCTGTACTTTTCAAACTCCATTCAGCGCTTTTTACAGAGGGTTGTTGAGTTACTGCATAACTGAAAATTCTTTCAGCGGTAAGAGATTCGTCAAAACTAAAATCATTTGCTAAAGTAGGAATTTCAATTTCAAAACTTTGTTCAGGATTTAATTGTAAGATTAATTTTAGCAATAACTTACTATTGTCTAATGCATTTTGAGCGTTCACAATTCGAAGTTCATCAGATGCAATTTGAGCTTCACTCTGATAGCGATTTCCTGCTGGAACAGCACCACTACTGATTTGAATTTCAGTTTTATCTTTTTGTTGTTTAGATTGATCTAATTGCTTTTTAGCGACATCTAAAAGTTCATAGTTCTGTAATATTTGTAAATAATATTGTGAAATAGTAAGTGCAATATTGTTTTGAGTACTTCTTAAATTTTCTTCAGCTGCTTTGGTGTTGTATTGATTTTGTTTAATGTTATTTTGTAGTTGAAGACCATTGAATAAAGTCATGTTTGCATTTAAATTATAAGAGCTAGAGTTGGTTGCGTTTTGAATAAACTCATAGGTAGTAGGGTTCACAGAGTTACCAAAATTATAATTTATAGAAGCATCGCCAGATATACTTGGAAGCAGATTTAATTTCGATTGCTGAAAATTATTTTGCGCAATCAATTTACTAATATCAGCTTGCTTAATAGAGATATTATTTTCGAAAGCATATTCGATACACTTTTGTAAATTCCAAGTGGTTTGACTAAAACTAAAGGTATAAATTAGGCTTGCAAAAAGCAGGGTAAGTGTTTTTTTCATTATAACAAAGTTATATCACAAAGCTATGAAATAATAATAGAATATCTACTAGTCTTTTCAGATTAAAAATTCGTTAAAATAGGATAGGAAGAATGACTAGTACAATTTATTATCCGTATACTATCGTTTTCTTCCGACAATGACTAGGCTAGTTCCGTAATTAATAGTTTTGCCCCTTTGAATACTATTCAGTTCACGTTGCATGAACCATTGCAAAATATGATTGCTCATACCTTGTCTGTTGGTATGTTCTTTTTTAAGCTTATTTAAATCGGATACGGCACGTTTTATACCTAATTTACTTGGTAAAGAACGAAATAAAAATAAGGGTAGATATAAGAACGAAAAAAAATACGAACAATAATCAATCTCAAAACCAGTTTCTTTTAATAGTTTTTCTAATGTTTCTCTAGTATATCTTCTGTAATGACCAGCTTCTATATCTTCGTCGCTCCATAAAAATGGAATGGCAGGAACGGTAATATAAACACGTGCATTTGGTTTCAAAAAACTATGTATACTACGCATAAATCCATAATCATCTTCTATATGTTCAACTACATCAAACATCCCAGCCGAATCTAGTACGTTTTCTTTAAACTGAGCATCAATAGTAGTTGAAGCAATCATATGTTGGATGCCATACTTTTGTGCTTGTAAATAGCCATCAGCTTGGGGTTCTACTAATACTGCTTCACCTATTTTATCTTGTACCATTTTGCTTACAAAACCAGTCCCACCACCTATATCAAAAAAAGGAGTTTGAGGAGCAAATTTCAACATTACTTCATTTAAAAAATGATTACGATGTTGAAACCAAAAGCTATTTTGTTGCAGAATATTCAAGGTATGATTGCCATCTTCAGGATATGATATCGGACTTGTATTGTTCGAATACCATATGCCATCAGAAGCTTGGTAAATATTGCTAGCTATATCTTGTAAATTTATATTCATATTATACTATCTGTGTCGTTTACATTCTTTCAGGAGCATCTATACTTAAAATATTCAAACTAAATTTAATGGCATTAGCAACTGCTTTCGAAAGGTTAATTCGATTTTGTATAGTGCTTTCGTCTTCGGCATTTAATATTTTATAAGCACTATAATACTTGCTATATGTTTTGGCTAATTCATACATATTATTTGCTACAATTGCAGGATCCATAGCATCAGCCGCCGCTTTGATTGCATGAGGTAAATGATACAATAAACTCAATAATTCTTTTTCTAACTCATTAAATTCGTAAGTGTTGTTTGCAATTGGAGCTGCCTCTTTCTTACGTAATATCGAACAAATACGTGCATGTGTATATTGAATAAATGGTCCAGTATTTCCTTGGAAGTCGATCGACTCTTCAGGATTAAATACAATACGTTTGGCAGCAGCTACTTTTAATATAAAATATTTCAAAGCCCCTAGACCAATGGTTCTATAGAGTTTTTGCAACTCAGTTGCAGATAAACTATCTACTTTTCCTTGTTCTTTGGTTCGTTCTGCAGCAATCTCTAAAACACCTTGTATTAAGTCATCTGCATCTACTATATTACCTTCACGCGATTTCAATCGACCATTAGGTAATTCAACTAAACCGTATGAAATATGTTCAACCCCATCGGCATAAGGTTCACCTAATTTTTGCAAGCATAATTTCAATACTTTGAAATGATAATCTTGTTCATTTCCTACTACATATAAGGATCTATCAGGATGATAATCTTCATATCGCTGATGAGCTACTCCAATATCTTGTGTTAAATAAATAGAGGTACCATCAGGTCGTAACAAAACTTTTTCATCTAAGCCATCTGCAGTTAAATCAACACAAACAGCACCATCCGCACGTTTATAATAGACTCCTTTGGCTAATCCATCTAATACCATTTGTTTGCCTAATAAATAATTCTCCGATTCGTAATACACTTTATCGAAGGAGATACCAATACTATCAAAAGTTACTTGATGTGCATCATAAACCCATTGATTCATTTCTTTCCAAAGTCGAATTAATTGTTCATCACCAGCTTCCCAATCCAGCAACATTTTTTTGCATGCTTTGGCAATATCCGTTTCTTCAGGTTTAATGCCTTTCGCTTCACTTTCCTCTTTTTCTAGTTTGGAATATAATGCATAATATTTGCCTACAAAATGATCTCCTTTTTCCTTTGCGGTATCAGGCGTTAGTCCATGCGCTTGTGTTTGCCAGGCGTACATCGATTTGCAAATAGCAATACCTCTATCGTTATAGATGTTTAATCGAGTAACATCATTTCCAGCGGCACTTAATAAGTTAGATAGGGAATACCCTAATAACATATTACGTACATGACCTAAATGTAAGGGTTTATTAGAGTTAGGCCCCGTATACTCTAAAATGATTTTTTTACCTGTATTGGCTAATTGTCCATGATTTTCTTTAGTTACAATAGCGGATAAAAAATTGGCCCAAAAAGCGTTTTGTAATTTTAGATTTAAAAAGCCTTTAATGATATTATAGTTTTCAATGGCCTCTACATGCTTTAATAAATAAGCCCCAATTTCTTCAGCCGTTTGTTCAGGAGTTTTTTTAGAAATTTTTACTAAAGGAAAAATCATCAATGTAAAATCTCCATCAAACTCTTTACGAGTAGCTGTTATATTAATTTGTGAAGCCTGTATCTCGCCCTGATATAATTCTTTTACCGCTTCAATGGTATGTGAAATGAGTATAGGTTCTATTGTATTCATGTATTCGTTCTACTTTGAAGGTTCTTGTTTTTCTTGCATTTCTTCCACGGCAGTATTATACATATTTGCATAATAATTTGCCTTATTCATATCGCCTGTACTTTTAAATATATTCGCTAATAAATT
>CANHVE010000079.1 GCA_947464015.1 Saprospirales bacterium
CGCATCTGGCACCACATCACTGATGATAGTAATAAATGAATCTTTTTCAGCATTTTTAATGGCATAATCTATCGCTTCTATTTCATTAGGAATAACCGTAATTTTTTTAGTAGGATCAACATTAAGAATACCTTTTTTCAATAATTCTATAATTTCACCTTCACTTTTTCCTCTTAAGTTTCGATCTTGTCTGATGATGATTTCATCAAATACGCGTGCTGCTTCTTCTCCTAACTCGATCGTGTCTTCATCACGTCGATCACCCACTCCCGCTACAATACCTACTTTTACACTAGCTTCAACTTTAGCAACAAATTTACCTACTGCTTTCATCCCATGTGAATTGTGCGCATAATCACACATCACCGTAAAGTTCTTGAATTTAAATACATTCATACGTCCTGGTGTTTGAGCAGCAGAAGGAATAAATGTTTGTAATGCTAATTTGATATCTTCAATTTTGAAATCTCGAACATATACGGCTAATACAGCTCCCATCACATTCGAAATATTAAATTCTGCTTTACCATTAAAAGTGATTGGAATATTACTTACTTTTTCAATTCTAATTTTCCAAGCTCCTTTTAATACGGTTACAAAACCATTTTCATAAATACAAGCTATTCCACCTTCACTACAATGCTTTTTAATTCTAGGATTATTTTCATCTAAAGAGAATAGTGCAATTTTACAATCTAGTTCATCTTTCATTTTATAAACTAAATCATCATCCGCATTTAAAATAGCATAACCTTCAGGCAATACAGTATTAGGTGTTACCGCTTTTACACGGGCCAACTTTTCAATCGTATCTATACCTCCTATACCTAGATGATCACCAGCTACATTCGTTACTACAGCTACATCGCAATTATGGAAACCTAAACCGGCTCTTAATATGCCTCCTCTAGCTGTTTCTAATACTGCAAAATCAACTGTTGGATCTTTCAATACGAATTCAGCACTCACCGGACCCGTACAATCACCTCGCATCATTAATTGATTTTGAATATAAACCCCATCGGTAGTAGTATAGCCCACTTTGTGACCTGCTTGTTTCACAATATGAGCAATCAATCGTGTAGTAGTAGTTTTACCATTCGTACCTGAAATAGCTATGATAGGAATACGTGCAGATGTACCAGGAGGATATAACATATCAATTACATGTTCCGCTACGTTGCGCGCTAATCCTTCGGTTGGATCTAAGTGCATTCTAAATCCAGGAGCAGCATTCACTTCTAAAATAGCACCACCTGTTTCGCTAATAGGTTCGGTTAAATTTTCAGCCATAATATCGATACCACAAATATCTAATCCAATAATGCGTGCAATACGTTCGCACATAAATACATTACTAGGATGCACTAAATCAGTTACATCCGTAGCAGTACCACCCGTACTTAAATTAGCGGTAGGCTTCAACCAGAGCTCTTCATCTTTTTTAATAATGGTATCTAATGTATAGCCTTTATCAGTCAACATATTCATCGTGAAATCATCAATTTTGATTGCAGTCAGTACATTTTCATGTCCATAACCTCTTCGTGGATCACTATTTACTTTATCGATGAGTTGTTGCACAGTAGATACTCCATCGCCAATAACAGCAGCTGGTGTACGAATTGCGGCTGCAACAAATTTATAATTGATCACTAAAATTCGATGATCTCTACCTGTAATATATTTTTCGCAAATAATCGCACGACCATATTTTTTAGCTGCAGCCATTGCTTCTAGTGCCTCTTCCCACGTTTTAATATTGGTAGTGGCTCCTTTCCCATGATTGCCATTCACTGGTTTTAAAACTATAGGATATTTTATTTTATTGATTGCCGCTTCTAAATCTTCTTCATCATAAATAATACTTCCGCGAGGTACTGGAATTTCAGCCGCTTCCAATAAATTTTTGGTATCTTCTTTATCACATGCAATTTCAACAGCAATACTAGACGTAGTACTTGCTATAGTTGCTTGAATTCTTTTTTGATTAATTCCATAACCTAATTGAACCAGTGAATTTCTATTTAAACGGATATAAGGAATTTTGCGTTTAATCGCTTCTTCTACAATGGAACCAGTGGATGGACCTAATCTTTCGCGTTCTCTAATTTCACGTAAATTTTGAATATCTTCAGCTAAATCATAAGGTGTTCCATCGATTAATGCTTGAGCTATTCGAACAGAAGCTTTCGCTGCATAGATACCTGCTTTTTCTTCCCAATATGAAAATACTACATAGTATATTCCTTTTTTATCACTGCTTCTCGTTCTTCCAAATCCAACATCCATCCCTGCTAGTGTTTGAATTTCTAATGCGATATGTTCTATCACGTGACCCATCCAAGTACCATGTGCTACCCGTTCAAAGAATCCACCTGGCTTACTTTCACTACATCTATGTTCATAAAGTGAAGGAAGCATTGCTTTCATTCTTTCTAAAAAACCATCAATCTTATCTGTTGGTCGTTCTTCTAATTCCTCAATATCTAATAGCATAACGATTACGTGCTTTCTTTTAACTGACCAATAATTAGGGCCTTTCATTGCTTTGATATCAAGTATTTTCATATATTGATTGCGTGTTTTTTTTAGTCTTAAAATGTAAATAAGAATTATAAATATATGTACACTTGTTGAATTGTCAAAAAAATGTGGGTATAATTTTTCTTTATTTACAATGCAATCCTATTACTTTTGTATATTATTAAAATATGAAACGACCATCTTCGCTAATGTTTAGATAAATAGCTAGATAGATTATGGTAGTGACATCTGACAAAAAAAATCATACGGATGAAACCTAAAGGTATACTAGTATCAGTTGGGGGGGCAGAAGATAAAGGAACCGATTTAGAAGCGGGCATTATATCCAGAAATAATCTTAATTTTTTTGAAATTGGTATCTTAAAAAATATTGTCAATTTAGTGAATGATAAAGATGCACGAATTGAAGTAGTAACTACAGCTAGCAGTATCCCTGATGAAGTAGGAGATAACTATATCGATGCATTTACTAAATTAGGCTGTTCTAATGTTGGTCATATGAAAATTAGAAACAGAGAAGATGCAGTACTACATGAATATATTGAGCGTGTAAAAAAATGTGATGTACTCATGTTTTCAGGTGGGAATCAATTACGCTTATCTTCTATTTTTGGAGGTACTCAATTTTTAGATGTGGTTCGTGCTCGTTATGAAGAAGAACGTTTTATTATAGCAGGTACTAGTGCAGGTGCAATGGCTATGAGCAATACCATGATTTATGAAGGAAATGCTACTAATGCACATTTAAAAGGAGAAGTACGTATTACTACTGGTTTAGCATTTTTAAATGGTGTGATTATCGATTCACATTTTAATAAAAGAGGAAGATTTCCACGTTTGGCTCAAGCAGTAGCTGCAAATCCAGGAGCCATTGGAATTGGTTTAGGTGAGGATACTGGTGTAATCGTTCGTAATGGCGAAGAGTTAGAGGCTATCGGTAGTGGTGCCGTTATCATCATAGATGGAAGAAATGTAGGTGCCAATAATATTGCAGATATCGAATTTGGTCATCCCATTTGTGTAGAAAACCTAATGGTACATATCATGTGCAAAGGTAATACCTATAATATCAAAACCAGAGTATTTGAAGAAGTAGCAGTAAAAACTGTTTAAATTTTCATGCGGATAGCATCCATCATACTATTCTTATTTCTTATTATTCCAGCTCCATTATGGGCAAATATAACTTTAGTAGATAAACCTACTAGAAAAATAAATCTGTTGATGTATGCGGAAGCGTATTATACTTATACTACAAGCAATACATCCAATTCGAATAGCAGTTTCACCCCATTTGTATATAATCATGCTATTACTAAAGCACCTCGATTAAATCTTGCTTTTATAAAACTGAATATGGAGAAAAAAATATTCAGATCTAATTTGGCTTTTATGTATGGTACTTATGCTCGACTCAATTTATCAAATGAACCCCAAGCCTTACGATTTATTTATGAAGCGAATATAGGTTTTAAATTAGCCAAGCAAAAAAACATCTGGTTAGATTTAGGTGTATTGCCCTCTCATATTGGTTTTGAAACAGCTAAAGGAAATGATAATTTTACTTTAACTCGCAGTATCATAGCTGAAAATTCACCCTATTTTGAAACAGGTATTTCATTGAATTATCAATCCACTAATAAAAAATTATATCTAGCGGCTTTAGTTTTAAATGGATGGCAGAAAATAAAATTCACTAAAGGCAATCTGATACCTTCCTTGGGGATTCAAATTGCATATACATTTAATGATAAAATATCAGCTAATTACAACAATTATATTGGCATTAATAAAGTGTCTCAGATAAAACTTGGACGATTTTTTCAAAGTGCTTACGTAAAATTTCAAGAAGAAAAATGGGTCAGTATCATTGGATTTGATTATGGTATCGAACAAAAAGTAATGAATTCAAAACAGCTATATCAATGGCTTGGATTTTCTTTTATCCTAAATTATAAGCCTATTCGATATATTTCATTTGCAGGTAGACTTGAATATTATTACGATCCCCATCAAGTGATTGTTACTTTTGATATGCCACAATATTTCATGAAAACATCTGGCTTATCGCTAAATGTGGATGTATATGCTATCAAACGAGTTTGTTGGCGTAATGAAGTGAAATGGTATCAAAATCAATCAGCCATTTTTTATGCTCCTAATATTGGAAATACAAAGAATAATATTTCATTTTGTAGTGCCTTACTTTTTGAATTATAAACTATCTTTAATGTATGAAAAAAGGACTTATTGTTTTAGGTAGCATATTGCTTATAAGTATACTAACAGGAGTGTTTGCCTATTTGTATTTTTTCTCTCCCAATATAAATGCTTCAAAAGAAATCGCTATTAATATACCTACTGGAACAACCTATCCAGAGTTATTGCAAATGTTGAAAGACAAAAAAGTATTAAAAAATTACTACACATTTGATGTATTAGCTAAGCGAACTAAATTATATAAAAAAGTGTATCCAGGTCATTATGTTTTTAAAGCATCGATGACCAATAAAGAGATCATTCGTATCTTTCGCGGAGGATTGCAAACACCCGTAAAAGTTACTTTTAATGCCGTTCGTACCAAAGAAGAATTAGCAGGTAAAATGTCCAAAACATTAGAAATTGATTCAGCTACTTTTTTATCCATGCTATATGATAGTACCTTTCTATCAATGAATGGGGTAGATACGAATACGGTCATCGCTTTATTTATTCCGAATACTTACGAAATGTATTGGAATACTTCTCAAAAAAAGTTGATGGAACGTGTGATGAAAGAATACAATACTTATTGGACTGAAACACGAAAAACATTAGCCAAAGAACAAGGTTTAACTCCGATACAAGTTTCTATTTTAGCATCGATTGTACAAGCAGAGCAATTAGAACATCCTAGCGAAAGAGCTATTATAGCTGGATTATATTTAAATCGTTTACGAAGTAATATGTTATTGCAAAGTGATCCAACATTGATTTTTGCCACTCGAGATTTTAGCATTAAAAGAGTTTTAAATATTCATAAAGCCATTGAAAGTCCTTATAATACTTATCTTTATGAAGGATTGCCACCTGGCCCCATCAACTTACCTGAAATGAGTTCTTTAAATGCTGTATTACATCCAGATAAGAATAATTATATCTATATGTGCGCTAAAGAAGATTTTAGTGGATATCATAATTTTGCAGTGGATTATGCCACCCATTTAAAAAATGCGAATTTGTATACAGCTGCAATGAATAAAATGAAAATTTATAAATAGGGATTATGTATCAACACGAAACGACTATTAGAGTTAGGTATGCCGAAACAGATCAAATGGGCGTAGTTTATTATGGAAATTATTCTCAATACTATGAAGTAGGTAGGGTAGAAGCATTGCGTGCTTTAGGATTATCCTATAAAGAAATTGAAGAAAAAGGTATAATCATGCCTGTAGCTAAGATGAATATTAAATATGTCTTACCTGCTAAATATGATGAGTTGCTTCGGGTAGTAACAATAATTACCGAAAAACCCGACAAAAGAATTACATTTAGATGCGAAATTTATAACGAACAAAATGATTTAATAAATTTTGGTGATGTCACTTTAGTTTTTATGGATGTACAATCTAAAAAAGTGATAGTGATACCAGACTATATTTGGAATAGATTACAAACTTTTTTTACTAATTAATAACCATGTGGAAACTACCTCCTTGGCTTGAATTTAAGATGATCAGAGCTTTTGAATATAAATTCAGACGCTTTACATTACCAGGTTTGGATGGTGTGGCATTTTATGATGTGTTATTGTTTTTCATCAATGAGTTAAAAGATAGAACCTTAGTTACACGAGCACAAGCAATCGCATTCAGTTTTTTTCTAGCCGTTTTCCCTTTTATATTATTTGCATTTACTTTAATTCCTTATTTGCCTATTCCACATTTACGCAATGATTTAATTCAGATTGTAAATGAAATTGCTCCTAATGAACGAGCACTTGATTATTTAAAAGTAACCGTGATAGATGTCATTAAAAATCCAAGGTTTGGTTTATTGTCTATTGGTTTTATTTCTGCTATATATTTATCTACAAATGGAG
Organism: Saprospirales bacterium; assembly: GCA_947464015.1. Lineage (GTDB taxonomy): Bacteria > Bacteroidota > Bacteroidia > Chitinophagales > CAMDFR01 > CAMDFR01. The sequence continues at coordinate 6,632 of CANHVE010000079.1, forward strand.
TGATCACGATGATGCGTTCATTCGATAAAAATCATGATATTTATTATAGAAGATCTTTTTTAAAAGAGCGTTATATCGCATTTAAATTAACCTTATTACTCTTTTTATTATTTGCAGCGAGTATTGTTATTATTATTGTTGGTAGCATCTTGTTTAATTGGTTGATGACTCATTTTTGGTTCTTAGATAATTTCAGTAAATTCATCGTATTAATACTTCGTTATTTAATCATTTTCTTACTGTTCTTATATGCTATTTCATTAATCTATTATGAAGGTCCAGCGGTTGCAGAAAAATGGAAATTTATAACACCAGGATCATTAATTGCAACCATATTATCTATCACTATTTCAATAGGCTTCTCATATTATGTCAAAAATTTTGGCAATTATAATAAAATATATGGTTCATTAGGAACGATTATCATTTTACAGATTTGGTTTTATTTAAATTCATTGGTTTTATTAATTGGTTTCGAAATCAATTCGAGTATTTACTATAATAAAAGCCTGAAAGCCAAGTCTGACGAGGCTATTGAAAATTAATTTCATTTTTTTTATTTTTTTTCTTTCGATATTATCGAAAAAGTATATCTTTGCCCTCGGAGAGATGGCAGAGCGGTCGAATGCGGCGGTCTTGAAAACCGTTGACTGTTACAGGTCCGGGGGTTCGAATCCCTCTCTCTCCGCCAAACGCTGACAGGTAATACTTGTCAGCGTTTTTGTATGCCTTTTTTTAGATCCATTTAGTAAATAAAGAAATCATTGAATATTCTAAAAGTCAACTATGCATTTTCACTACAAATGTTTTACTTTTGACTTATAACTATTCATCTTATGCAATTTGCTGAAGCAGAAAAACATATTCTATATCGATTACAACATGAATTAGATAATAAACTCAGCTATCATAGTATTGATCATACTATAGATGTATATCATAAAACCTTAGAAATAGCTCAATTAGAAGGCATTACGAATACTAAAGATTTAATTCTTTTAAAAACAGCAGCATTATTTCACGATGCTGGTTTTATCTATAATGACCAAAATCACGAACAAATGAGCATTGAAATTGCTCAATCTACCTTAATTCAATTTGATTATACACCAGCTGCAATTGAACAGATTTGTATCTTGATTGAAGCAACAAAAATCCCTCAAAAGCCCACTAATAAATTGGCTGAAATCCTTGCAGATGCTGATTTAGATTATTTAGGAAGAGACGACTATTATACCATAGCTGATACGCTTTTTCAAGAATTTAAATACAAGTCAATTATAAAAACAGAAGAGGAATGGTTGAAGATTCAAATTTCATTTTTAGAAAATCATTCCTATTTTACCAAAACATCTATAGATCGTAGAAGCATTCAAAAGCTAAAAAGATTAGAAGAACTCCGAAATACAATCAAGCGATAAATTTTCATTATTGCTGCATTTGCTTTACTAATAAGGCTTTCACTTGCGTTGACCATTCTTCTTTTAAAATACTTAATACAATACTATCTCTTCTGTTCCCATCTGCTTTAATCATATTTGAACGTAGTATTCCTTCAACCGAACAACCTATTTTTTTCATCGCATGAATACTTCTGCTGTTATTGCTATCAGCTCTCAATTCAACTCGTTTTACACCTAGTTGATCAAAGGCATATGATAATAATAAGTATTTACAATGGGTATTGATTCCTGTGCCCTGAAATTTTTTTCCATACCAAGTATAGCCCAACTGTAAGCATTCATGTGTTTCTTGAATATCGTAAAAGCGAGTACAACCAACGTATTCTTGTGCGATTTTATCAAAGACAATGAATGCATAAGCATGTTTTTGTTGACGAGCTTTTATAGCTTGTTGAATATACAAACGCATGTTTGCTTCACCAGCTGCACTTTGTAATGAATAAGTCCAGATTTCGGGTTCGAGGATGCAAAAATTTCTAAGAAATGGATAATCATCTATACTAAGTGGACGCAACAAAACACGTTCATCTTCTAAATAGATATTTGATGTAAAAGGAAATGTAATCATTAGTTGGTGATTTCTTGAGCGAGTTGTTTAAAGTCTAAACCATCAAAATTACCACTACTCATCATCAGTAAATTCATATCGTTCCATTGAATACTTCTTAATTTAGCCTGTAACGATTCTTTATCTGTATACACTAATAAATCGACACGATCAAATCCTTTTTGTATATCATCTTCGCTAATAGGAGCTAATTTTTTTAGCGCTACAATTTGAGGCGAATAATAAACGATTGCAATATCAGCCTCATGCATGGATTGTGCATATTCATGTAAGAAATCTTTATTCAAACTACTATAGGTATGAAGTTCCATTACGGCAACTAAATTTCTATTTTTATATTGTTGTTTTACCGCTTCTACGGTAGCTTTTAATTTAGAAGGAGAATGTGCAAAATCTTTATATACGGCACAATGCTCATTTTTAGCCATTAAATTTAATCGATTCAAAGCCCCTTCAAAATTTTGGATGGCTTCATAGAATGTCGATTCACTTACTCCTGCTTCTATACACGCATACTTAGCACTCATTAAATTTTGCAAGTTATGTGTTCCAATAATTTGAAGAGGTATTTTTTTATCCTTATAAAAAAGATGACTGATATCATTTTCAATTGTAAAATCAGGTGTTTTATAAGGTATTCTTTTTACCCGATTTTGAAGCATACCCACTACTCTACATACTTCTGTATCTTCTTCATTATAGATGAAAACACCAGTAGGGTCAATACTTTCGGCAAATAATAAGAATTGTTTTACATAATCTTCATAGACTGGAAATACATTGATATGATCCCATGCAATGCCTGTCATGATTGCAATATGAGGTTTATAACTTAAAAATTTAGGTTCATAATGAATAGCACTACTCAAATATTCATCTCCTTCAATCACAATGATAGGTGCAGATTCGCTTATTTTAACATTGGTAGCAAAACCTTTTAATTGTGATCCAACTACATAATCAAAATCTATTTTAGCATATTGTAAAACATGCATAATCATAGAGGTGATTGTTGTTTTACCATGACTACCAGAGACTACAATTCTTTTTTTGTCTTTACTGTTTTCATATACATATTGAGGGAAAGAGTATATTTTAATACCTAATTCTTGTGCTTTTAGTAATTCAATATTATCTTTTCGGGCATGCATCCCTAAGATTACGGCATCCAAGTCAGTACTAATATTTTCCTCAAAAAAGCCTATTTTACTAGGCAATAGACCAGCTTTTTCTAGATTGCTTTTGGCTGGATCAAAAATATGGTCATCACTACCTGTGATATTATATCCTTTAGCTTTCATGCTTAATGCCAAGGCATGCATAATGGCACCACCTACCGCTATAAAATGAATTCTCATATACTATTATTATGGTTTAATTCGTTTATTAACAATTACAATGTTACAAAATTGATGCTTTTAATTAGAATTATATTAGGTATTACTCATATCAAATTGTTAACTTTGTAGTATATTATCCATAATAAATAATAGTTATGAAAAATTTAAGAATTAAAATCGCGGTTATTCTTCTAGTAATAACTACTTTAAGTATAACAATATCTTCATGTCATAGAGGTGCTTCTTGTCCAACTTATTCAGGTTCTAAAGGATTCAGATAGGATGTTGCATTGGAAACATTTAGATTCGGTAGCTCAGTTTGAAGAATTAATGAATACTTCAGTGAATAAACCATTTGCTGTTTTTAAACATAGCACACGATGTAGTGTGAGTTCTATGGCTAAAAAAAAAATAGAATTTGAATGGTCTTTTAAAGAAGATCAAATGCCTATTTATTATTTAGATTTATTGGCTCATAGAGATATATCCAATCGAATTTCACAAGATTTACATATTGAACATCAATCTCCTCAATTACTAGTTATTCAAAATAAAAAAGCAATTTACCACCATAGTCATGGTGATATAGAAGTTGCAGATATTCCTCTATAAACTCAATATTATGCAAGAAAAAGAAGAATTATACTCAGAACACGTTGCCGCTGGCAAAAGAAAATACTTCATTGATTTGAAACAAAATAGCAATGGCGATAAGTACATTCAAATCAGCGAAAGTAGAAGAAACCAAAATGGTGGTTACGATAGAAGTAGAATTTTATTATATGAAGAAGATTTTGAAAAATTCAATGAAGCTCTTCTTAAAGTGATGGAAAAAGCTCAATAGAAC
>CANHVE010000080.1 GCA_947464015.1 Saprospirales bacterium
AGTACAATATCACGTGCATCAGCCGATATACCAAAGCCTTTGCCTTGTAAATTCAAATCGATTTTTCCATCAGGTCTTATTTTTTTGACATAAGCTCTTCTGCTTTCACCTACTCGTATCGGTTCAAAAATTTCATTATCATATAATAATCCTTTGAATTGATTATTGATAATGGCTTCGTAACCTAAATCTGTTTTTTTAGCAACGAGAATATCTACGGCATCATGTTCGATAAAATCATATTCCTCTTTACTAAAAAACTTCTGCAATTTAGCACTAGCAGTAACACGTTCGGTAATGCTATCGATATAGATAAATACCGTATAACTTCTTCCTACTTGCATATCTACGCCTTGTTCTCGAAAAGGAACAAATATATCTTTTTCAATGCCCCAATCTAAAAAAGCACCAAAATCATTGATTTCTTTTACGCGTAAAAATGCAAACTGACCCACCTCTGCATAGGGAGTCATGGTAGTGGCAATGGGACGTTCTTCATTGTCTTTATAAACAAATACTTTCACCTCTTTACCCGGTAGCATATCTCTTAGTACCCATTTTTTAGGTAATAAAATAGCGCTTTCTCCATCTGTTAAATACAAACCAAAGTCGACTAATTTATCTACTTGAAGTGTATTATATTTCCCTATTTCTATCATGTAGTAAAGGTACGCAATTGAATAGAAGATTTAAGAATAATTAATCTTAAAAACATATTGTTGTAGTACATTTGATGATTAAAATAGTTTATGTCAAGTAAAAAAATATTGATCATTTATGGTCATCCTGATAAAGAAAGTTACAGTTTTGCCTTAGCAGCAGCGTATAAAAAAGGCGCTATAGCAGCAGGTGCTGAAATCAAAGAGATTGTAGTGGCTGATTTACATTTTAATGTGAGTTTACAATATGGTTATAGAAAACGAACTGAATTAGAACCAGATTTATTGGAGTCGCAAGAAAAAATTAAGTGGGCAGATCATCTCGTTTGGTTTTATCCGGTATGGTGGGGCTCGTTACCTGCAATTTTAAAAGGATTTATCGATAGAGTGTTTCTACCAGGATTTGCCTTTCAAAAAAGAGAAAATTCTGTTTGGTGGGATAAATTATTAACGAATAAATCAGCTCGCATAGTTTGTACGATGGATCAACCAGCTTGGTATTATTGGTTGATGTATAAAGAGCCTAGCACAAACATGATGAAAAAAACAACCTTGCAACTTTGTGGTATCAATACGGTCAAAGTCACGAGTATCGGTCCCATTCGTTTATCTAAAGAATCCTATAGAAAATCTTATATAGATAAAATGGAAAAACTTGGATTATCGTTAAGCTAGTTCAAAGCATCGAGCTTGCCTGTCGGCATTATGCTTAATTCTTAATTAAAATTCGTAATTCGTAATTTGTAATTCTTAATTCGTTCACGCTTCAGCGAGACGTAATTCTTAATTTGAAATTTGTAATTCGTAATTGATTAATTCATCTCCGGCTCTTCGAAATCGTCATCATCTTCTTCTTGATAATTAACGTTCTCTGCTTCCATCTGACTTTCTATTTTGGCTAAATCGAAATCGGTGCGAGGCACAAACTCGCTCATATTCACTTTTAAAGTAGTGATACGGTCTAAACGAAAACTTCTATAATCTTCTCTCAATTTACACCAAGCTACTAAATGTCGTTTGCCATTTTTGTAGACCATCGCCATAGGCTCTGCATCACGCATGCTGATTCCTTTTTCTCTGCTATCATATTCCATCGTAACGATACGTTGATTTTCGATAGCATTATTAATAGCGCTTAATAAGTTAGGAGAGTAGTGAAGTTGTTTTCTACTGAAAGATCCGTCATTTGAATTGTAAGATCGGTTTCCTCTATCATTTCTATCATTGTTGTAGCGTCTGTTGCCGTTGTTGTAGCCCATAATTTTCTGTCTGTTTAGAGTTTTTTATTTGTAAAGCAAAAATAAGAGGTATTCAAGCTATTTCAAAGAATAACAGTATTTTAATATCTATTTCATACATAATAGTTTATTCTCCTAATTCTAATTGTTGAATCGTACCAATGGCATTGCCTGCAATCCCTCTGATAGAGCCATACATATGGGTAGTATTTAACAACACTTTCTCAATTTGCTTTTCACGTTCTTTCCATATTTTTTCCATAGCTCTTCGCTCGCTATTAATCGAATCTTGCATACTGGTAAAGCCTTCTACGATGGCTAACATTTGTTGACTAAATTCATTGCCTGTCAAGTAATGATAGAGCATATGCATTTTATCCCCTTTGTTTTCTTGTGAAATCATGGCTTGATGTATTTTGATAATACTATCTCGTAGCACAGTTGCTAAGGCTTGTACTTCTTGAAAATTACAAATCCACACACCATCCCTCAAACCAAATTGTTCCATCCCTTTAGGCATCGTTTGCGTCACCAATACAGCAATATCAGCACTTTGAGCACGCATATCTTGTTTTAATTTATCGATCCATTCATTACTAAATTCTTTTGTACGTTTACTTTCATAGATAATTTTACCACATTCTTGTTGCATCGAATTCATCACGCTTTGCATAATATCCGCTCCTTTCACCCCTTTTGCTACTTCTTGAATATGATCATAGGGGAATGCGGTTTTTAATAAATCTTCTAATAAAAGTTCTAAAGCTTCGCCTTGCAATTGCATAGAACCTTGTTCGGATTTGCGCTTCATTTCTTCGATCAACTTTTTTTGTTGCTCAAATTTTGTAGCCCATTCTTTATCTTTTAATTCATATTTTTCAGCTGCTTTACGTGCTTCTTCTTCTACGATACGTGCTTGATATTCGAGTAATGCTTTTTGTTTTTCTAATTCAAATGCTTCTTCTCGTTCTTTTATTTTCTTCTGTAATTGTAATAATTCTATTTCTGTTTTTTGTAATTGAGTAGCTTTGGTTTTCGACTCTTCCAACTCTTTATGTAAGGCTTGAACTTTTAAATCTACTTCTGCTAAAGCTTTTTCAGCTAGTTCTTTACTTAGTTTTTCTCGTTCTTCATTTAATTTCTTTTGAAATAGCTCATTCTCATTGCGTTTTTTCTCCGCAAAATCCAATTGAGCTTTTTCTAATTCTTGTTTTTCAAGCAATAGACGATTATTCTGTAAGGTCATTTTTTCATTAAATTCCTGACGTAATCGTTCTTCTACTTTAGCTCCTAAAACATCTTCAACATTGATGCTGGTATTACAATTAGGGCAATTAATCTGTACATTATGATTCATGGAAACATTTTTTTAGTCTGTAAAAATAATACCTCTTCGCCCAATATACTGAATAATATATTTTTATTGTTTCAATTATGAATACTATATACTTTTGTAGTATGAATGCACCAACAATTTCTTTCGATAATACACAAATAGCTTTTCAATCCTTAAGCAATTTTGAATTAAAAAAAGCTCATTTTTTATTTCAAGTTTTTCAAAATCAATTCCTGGTAAAAGTAGGTTCGTCCTTTACAGAATCTGCATTGCATTGGGGTTTGCCTATCGGGCCTTTAGTGAAACCAACTATTTTCAAGCATTTTTGTTCAGGCGAAAATCTAGAAGAAAGTACTACTCTAATTAGAGCTTTAGCCCAAAAAAATGTGGGTGTTTTACTCAATTATGGGGTGGAAGCAAAAGAAACCGATGAAGAATATGAAAAGTCGATACAACAAAGTTTAAAAGCCATTCGATTAGCCGGAACCGAAAAAAATATTAAAGCTGTATGTATCAAACTTACGGGTTTTGGTAGGATTGCATTATTTGAAAAACTACAACAAAAAGCATCGTTGAGTGCTAGTGAACAAACAGAAGTAGACAAAATAAATGCTCGATTTGATATTTTATGTGAAGCAGCATTGAGTAATGATGTAGCTATTTATATCGATGCGGAAGAAAGTTGGATTCAAAATCCAATCGATGAAATGACCTTGATTCGTATGAAAAAATACAATCAGAAAAAAGCCATTATTTGTAATACCTATCAATTGTATAGAAGTGATAAATTAGCTGATTTACGCAGTGAAATTGAATTGGCAAAAAAAGAAAATTTTATACTAGGAGTGAAGATTGTACGTGGTGCTTATGTAGAAAAGGAAGCAGAATATGCAACAGATCATAAAATAAAATCTCCTATACATTCTACTAAAGCTGGTAGTGATGCCGATTTCAATGAAGCTTTACAGCTATGCATCGATCATATCGATTCAGTATCGGTATGTGTAGCCTCACATAATGAAGAAAGTTGTTTGCTGCTTACCAAACTATTAGCCGATAAAAATATTCCTTTTAATCATCCGCATATTTGTGTTTCACAATTATATGGAATGGGCGATCATATCACCTATAATCTTTTATCATTAGGTCTTAATTGTACTAAGTATATGCCTTATGGACCAATTAAAGAAGTGATTCCTTATTTGATTAGACGTGCACAAGAAAATGGTTCTGTAAATGGTCAAATGGGTAGAGAATTGAAGTTGCTAAAAACCGAAATTCAACGCAGAAGAATCTAATTATGTATGATTCAATAAGTATCGATACTACTCAAAATGTTAGTCTACATTTTGCAAAAGCCACACTAGGGGATAGGATTATCGCTTATATCATCGACTTACTTATCAAAATTGTTTACTATGTTATCATAGTACTTGGATGTATTCATTTATTTGGGATAGACGCATTAAATGACAATTGGTTGATCTTTTTTCTAGTTGTATTTTATGTGCCTGTTTTCTTATACGATTTGCTTTTCGAAGCCTTGATGGATGGCCAAACACCAGGTAAAAAAATCATGAAAATTAAAGTGGTGAATCTCGAAGGCAATTCACTTAGTTTGGGGGCTATTTTTTTACGTTGGTTATTTCGAATTATAGATTTTATGCCATTAGGGTATTGGTTGATTGGGATAATCAGTATTGCCGTGACTAAAAAATCACAACGAATTGGAGATGTTTTAGCACAAACTACAGTTATTAAAGTGAAAAATTTAGTCGAATTACGTGATACCGTTTTCCAAATGCTACAAGCCGATTATAAAGCTGAATTTCCTAGTGTCACAAGACTTTCATCTAGGGATATAGAAATTATAAAGCAAGTATTGAATAAACCTGAATATAGAAACAATCACGAAGTAGTAGAAAAATTATTTTTGAAAATAAAGAACATGCTCGATATCGAAACAGAGTATGATGCTATTACGTTCTTAGATAAAGTGGTAAACGATTATACCTACTATGGTTAATCTTTATCTCTAAAGAATAAGTTAATTACCACTCCACAAAAATCATATTTCTTTCTAAAGAAATTCTCTAAAAAGTTTTTGTACGAATCATCAATATATTTTGGATGATTACAGAAAAATACAAATGTGGGCGTTTGTGCAGGTATTTGAGTCACATATTTAATCGTCACTAATTTACCTTTAATAGCTGGTGGATGCTTAATAGCAACCGCTTCTTCTAATAAATTATTCAATACCGAAGTACTTACTTTCGTTTGTCGTTTTTCAGCCACTAACATCGCTAATTCTAGCGCTTTGATGAGTCGTTGTTTTTCTAAAACCGAAGTAAATAAAATAGGAATATCATTATGAGGTTTTAATTTTTCTTTGATGATCACTTCATAATCACGAGCAGTATTGGTTTCTTTCTGAACCAAATCCCATTTATTGACCAATAAAATAATCCCTTTACTTTTGGTGCGAGCCAATCTAAATATAGCTAAATCTTGTTGCGTAATGCCTTCTACCGCATCAATCATCAAAATACAAACATCGGCTTCATCGATGGCATTAATACTTCGAATGGTGCTATAAAACTCTAAATTCTCATGTACTTTCGTTTTCTTACGTAAACCTGCCGTATCAATTAATATTAATTCTTTACCAAACTTATTGAATTTAGTATGTACCGCATCTCTTGTAGTTCCTGCTATTTCAGTTACTACATTACGTTCTTCTCCAATAAATGCATTTACGATGGAAGACTTACCTACATTGGGTTGACCAATAATAGCAATCTTAGGTATTTGTGGTTCGAATTCCTCTTCTTCTTTTTTGATTTTTTTTGCAATAGCATCCATCAAATCGCCCGTACCACTCCCATTTATAGCCGATATAAAGAAGGTCTCTTTAAATCCTAAACTATAAAATTCAGTCGCTTCTAAATTACGTGCATGATTATCTACTTTATTTACTACTACTATCACATCTTTTTTACTTCTACGTAAAAGCTTAGTGACTTCGTCATCTAAATCAGTAATACCCGTGATTACATCTAATGCAAATAAAATTAAATCAGCTTCTTGAATAGCAATTTGTACTTGCTCACGTATCGCTTTTTCAAATATTTCATTGCTATTGGCAACAAAACCGCCAGTATCTATAATGTTAAATTTTTTACCACCCCACTCACTTTCCCCGTAAATGCGGTCTCTGGTTACGCCACTCACATCATCTACTATACTCTTTTTCCATCCTACCATACGGTTGAAAAGAGTTGATTTGCCTACATTCGGACGACCTATAATTGCTGTTGTAAAACCCATGTGTTCTAGTTGATTCCTTTTATGAAAAAGGACTATTTTAATATAATTGAATGTATAAAGTTACAAATTAATAAGAAATTGGAGGGTATCAATATTGTCGGCATACTGTGATAGCGATGGACGTTGACTTTCACCATAATTTACAGTAGCGCATTGTAGCCCTTTTTGTCCAGATACCACACATTGAATCTCTTCTTGATGCGTTTGTATATATTGATTTATTTCCTCTATGGAAGCATAATAATTGTAATGTAACACAGCTAATCTCGAGCTCAATTCCAAACTCTCTTGTAAAATAATATAATCGTTCGATAAATGAGGTATGCTATTCATCAATAGTAAAGTTCGATTATAATCATAGTTATTCATGTATTTTACATGATTTTTCATATAACTATATTTCTCAAAATGAGGAAAAAGCTTCGTAATATCAAAGTCTTTTGGCACAAATAAACAAGATACATTTCTACAGCCTAAACCAAAATACATACAGACATCATCCGCTAAAGCAGTGAGTTCTTCGGCACTTTCATTACCATGTAAAACCGCAATACTATTTCTATTTTTTCGTAGTATTTTCGGAATGTTTTTAAAATAATATTCAAAGTATTGATGCGTAGTATTGCTGCCTGTAGCTATAATAGCATCTATGTTTTTCAGCGAATCACTCATAGTGAATTGCGTGTTTACCGAAGGGTCGAGTAAAGCCAACTCTTTCATAAAATAATTCATCAATACATCATCTTTGCTCGATAATTTTAATAGTATTTGATGCTTGCTGAAATAGGCACAAATAATATCATGTAAGCCAACTAATGGAATATTACCTGCTACTATTAATCCTACTTTTTTGGAACTAGTATGATTTAGGGGATAATTCGATAACCATTTTTCTAAGGCTTCTTTATTCAAAAAAGCTTCTAGTAGCGCGTCAAAAGCTGCTTGTATAAAATCGATTGTAAACCAGGGATTCTTAGCTTTGGCATAGAGATAAACTTCATTCTCTTCCTTGTTTTTTGAAGCTAGAACTTTTCCTAATTCATGCAGTATATTTATTTTATAAGATTGTTCGCTCGATTCCATATTTAAAGCACAAAGATAGCACTATTCTCCTCGTCTTTGCTCAACAATTTCAATGCACTTCATGTAGTTCTTTTACATCCTTGAATCATCTGTTAGAATATTTCATAAATATTTAGGGATGATTGATAAATATCAAATAAAAATCATAACTTTGTTTGATAAAATAGAATTAGACATTGAAGTGGACAGATTTTATAAAGACTAGAGTATTTTGGGTAAATCTTATATTAGCCTTTTTAGTCTTTTTTATTACCTTATTTTTAGTATTACAATCACTTAAATGGTATACCAATCATGGTGAAGCTGTAACTGTTCCGGATATGAAAGGAATGAGTTATCAGCAAGCAGTAGATAAATTAGATGATTTAGATTTAGATTATTCAGTGGCCGATACGAGTTATGATCCTAAAAAACCAGCAAATTCTATTTTAGAACAAAATCCATTACCTGGTTCAAAAGTAAAAGAAAACAGAGTTATATTTTTAACTATCAATGCAGCCAAACCACCTAACAGAGAGGTTCCAGATTTAATTGGAAAAAGCTCCTTCAAGTTTGCCACTATTCAATTAGAAAGTAGAGGATTTAAAGTAGGCGAACCAATCTACAAACAAAATCCTGATTTGAATGCCGTTCTAGATGTGTTGTATAAAGGAAGAAGTGTGAAAAAAGGAGAGATGCTGCCATTAGGTTCTACCATCACTTTAGTTTTAGGTAATGGAATGGGCAATACAAAAGTAGATGTGCCGTTTATAGTAGGATTGTCTTATAGTGAAGCTTTAAGTGTATTACAAGAAAATGGAATTACATTAGGTGCTTTAGTGGTAGATGAAAGTGTTACCGATACTACCAATGCTAAAGTATATAATCAAATTCCAGAACCAGGTGCTGGTGTACAAATACGTATTGGTGAACCGATAGATTTATTCATCAAATCAAGTATTACTCCTGAAGAGGTAGAGCTATATAAGCAAACGATGATTGAGAAATATGGAAAACCGGAAGAAATTATACCTGAAGATGGACAAGTTACCGATCCTAATAACCAAGATGTTGGAGACAATGAAGAAAAACCTCAATAATTCTTTTATCGCTATTTTAGTAGCATTTGTTTCATTTCAGCTTTCTGCTCAAGTAGAAAAATTATATCATGTACAAGGTAATCCAGCTTTGTATCATCTCAACGATAATATTGAAGGCAGTAGAGACTTTCATGTAGATAAAAATATTATCTATACTAGCGATACGCTTCCTTTACCTTTTATCGATGATTTCTCTACTATTACAACGAGAGAATACGATTATCAAATGGCCTTAGCTTATGATTCAGCTTTTGCAACAGGTCCATGTTTAACTAGTTATAATATTGCTCAAGTACCCACTTTATTATTTATTGATCAACCTTATCAATATTTTTATGATACGGTTACTGATGCTATAGATTCCTTTTTAGTAACGTATGCACCTAGCACTTATAGATATTATGGAAGCACTCCTTGCTTCACTACTTTTAGCAATCTAAATTATTGGGCGCCTTATTATAGATATACAGATTTTGAAACTCATAGCGATAGCGCTAATTACGGACAAGCAATCGATTCAGCATTAGTCGTTGGTGATACCACCATTGGTGTAGCTAAAATCTATTTTAAAAATTTAAGTCCACAAACCCAATGGACAGATAACTATGCTTGGATAAATAATTGTTTTGCCATTAATCCAATGAGTATTGGAGTAGCAACCTTAGATGGATTAAATGAATATGGTCGCCCATACGATAATCGCTCTTCTACTCGCTATGGTAGCGCTGATTTTCTTACTTCCAAACCTATCAATTTACAAGGTTTAAGTAATATCGATTCGGTGTATTTAAGTTTCTATTACCAACCCATGGGACTAGGCGATTTCCCTAATAAAGTAGATTCTATTTTAGTGGATATACGCGATAAATATGGTGATTGGTTCACCGTGTGGAGCGATACGGGCTATAGCTCTCAATCGGCTACACCAAACACAAAATTTTTATTAGCCAACGTTTTAATTTTTAGAGGTCCAAGTATCAGTGATCCTGATCCATTCTATAATGGATTTCAATTCCGTATTAGAAATAAAGCAAGTCTAGCAGGTAATAACGATCATTGGCATCTTGATTATGTTCGTTTAGATAGAAATAGAACGCTTGCAGATACACTCATCAACGATATTGCAGTGATTAATCCATTTCCAAGCATATTGAAAAACTTCTCTTTAATGCCTTATAAGCAATATAGAGGAAATGCAGATCTAGATACATTTGTGAATATGACAGTGCGTAATTTAAATACGAGCACTACACCAACAGTTGATTTTGCATTTAATGCAGATGAAACAACAACTAGCACTACCATTTATAATTCAGGAACATTAAGTTTTACTGCCGGAAGTACATTTGCTAACAGATCGCTTGATCCGCGCGCTACATACACCAGTACTTCACCAGTATTAACCAATGTAGATTATATTTATGAAAGCTCATTCCAAACCAAACCAACATCCAGTAATTTATTAACGAGTAATGATACCGTTAAAACCCCTCAGGTATTTGATAATTTATTAGCCTATGATTGCAATTGCCCGGTTAAAGGCTACGGATTAGAAGGAACAGGCTTGAAAAAATTTGCGTACGAATATACTTTAAATGAAGTGGATACATTAGCAGGTATACGAATTTTATTTACTAGTATTAATACAGATGTACGCGATTTGATTTTTAGTATTTATGCGTGGGATAGTATTTCAATATATGGTGGTGTAACGGGTAAAGATTCTGTCATCACTAAAATAAATATTGCTAAACCAAATTTTGTAGATAGCATTACAGGTTGGACAACTTATAAATTCCCACAACCCGTTTACGTACATAATAAATTTTATATCGGTTGGAGTCAAACAGATACTAGAAACTTACAAATAGGATATGATTTAACATCCCCAAAAGGAAAAGATCATATGTTTGTATATACCGATGGTGAATGGAGAAAATCTACAATCACACAAAATGGTTCACCTATGATTCGTGCTATTTTAGATGGGAATTATCAAGGGACATCTACCTCAATTCCTTCTGTACAAGCTACTGAAATGCCAATGATAACGGTGTTTCCAAATCCTACAACCGATGTATTGTATATAAA
>CANHVE010000081.1 GCA_947464015.1 Saprospirales bacterium
AGTAAAAATATAGGGGTGTTTCGTTTCGACCTGTCAAAAAGTAAAATTTTTGACAGGTCTTTTTTTTTGTAGCTAACTAGAAGTACGATTGCCTGTCTAAAATTTACTTCATCTTCCTTTTATTCTAGATCGAATTTTCAAATGTAAATCAAATTTTAAGTAAAAAATAGCCCTATTTGATAAAATAATAGGATTATAAATAGATTTGAATGCTATACTCAATACATTTGCATTTATATTATAGATTGTGATGAAACATATAACATTTACATTATTTCTTTTTATGAGTAGTTTGATTTCGTTTGGTCAAGCCACTAAAGATGAAATATTAGGATTATGGTATAATGAAGATAAAACAGAGATTATTGAAATATATACCAAAGACAATTATTACTATGCTAAATTACATTGGTTGAAAAATAGTCAATCAGGAGGTGAAGCCATTCGTGATGTATATAATGAAAATCCATTATTACGCAGTAGAGTTTTAACGGGGATAGATGTACTTATCAAATTTGAGTATAATATAAGTAAAGAAAAATGGAAAAGTGGCGAGATCTATAATTATAAAAATGGAAATACCTATAATGGGAAAATGCGTATCAATAGTAATGGCGAATTAGAGGTACATGGATATTGGTGGATATTATCTTTTTTAGGCAGTACAAAAATATATCATAAAGTAAAGTAAATAGTGGAATTGAAAATCAATGATTAGTGCAATTTTATATATAGGTATAGCTCAATGTTTTTTTGCTGCAGCCCTTGTGCTCACCAAAAAGAAAAAGCTATCACCCGATAGAATGTTACTTTGGTGGTTGATTACAATCGGTATGAAATTTATTTTGTACTTATTGAATCAAGAGCATAAAGAATTTTTTAATATTAGTTTCAGTGCAGGTTTGATTCCTCTTACCTTTGGTCCTTTCTTATATTTGTATACCAAGTTTTTGACAAACGAAGAAAATTTCTTTAAGCCTAAACATTATTTACATTTCTTACCATTTTTACTTTTAACCATCATCTATTTTGCCTTTTTTAATGATATCGTTTCTTTTACAGAAGAGCAATATCTCAAACAAGATAATATGTTGTGGGTACGTATCATTTATGCTATGAGTTATTTTACAAGTATATTGGTATATACCTTATTAACTTTTATATCCTTAAGAAGATATAGAAGAGAGATAAAAAATACTTTATCATACGACACTGTCAAAACACGATTATATTGGTTAAATTATTTAGCCATCTTATTTGCACTTACATTCTTCGTCTATTTCTTATGTGGATTTACCAATGCTGTAATGTTCCAAAAAGTATATGATGGCAATTTGGTTTCTTCTGTAGGATTAACCATTCTTGCATTTTCGGTTAGTTTTTTTGGTTTACGTCAACCAGCTTTATTTAAAGACGCAGTTCTTAAAGAAGATTTTTTAACTAATACCATACAATCTAATTATGTCGATTTGATAATTGATAATGTTGGGAAAGGCACTATATCAAAAGAAGATCAAGTAGAACATCCAAATACGAATCAAGACCAAAGTGATAAATTAGAAGATAAAGAAGTTCTTTTAGAAGTTCAAAATAATCCAATAGAACCAGACGAAAATGTTGAAGCTTCAAAAAGTGAGGAGAAATATAAAAAATCATCATTAAAAGATTCGGAAGTAAAAAAGATTATTGAATCGCTTGAGAAGTATATGCAAGAGGAACGTCCTTATTTAAATCCTGAGTTAACCATACTCGATTTATCTAATAAATTAAATATCTCGAAACATCATCTTACACAAGTATTAAATATCAATTTAGGTAAAAACTTTTTTACCTATGTGAATGAATATCGTATTGAAGCCATCAAGAAGAAAATTGAAGATCCTAAATTCAATCATTTAACTTTATTAGCTATTGCATTTGAATGCGGATTTAATTCTAAATCATCATTCAATAATATATTTAAGCAATATACAGGACATACACCAAGCGAGTATAAAAAGCAATTAGAATTAAAAGACGAGCAATAATTTATCTTAGATCAACCACTTCAACACCCGGAAATTGTTTGGCATCAAACGTAAAGAAACTATCTGCTAGTGGGATATTGGCTTGAGTACTAGTCATAGTATATGTAGTACGAGTGCCATTTTTTTCATAAATAAGGAAACTCATCAGTTCATTAGTACTAGCATTAATAGTTACATCAATTTTGAAAATAGAACCGTTCTTTTTAGTAGTTGGGCTCAATTCAACCACGCTGATATTTTTACCATTGACTACTTTTGATTCTTTAATACGATAGATATAATCTTTTTCCCAGAAGGTATAGAATTTTTCAGGAGAGATATTTCCATCTGCTTTATCATATAAACTTATCTGCACTTGTTTTTCATTGGGTAAATAATTCCAAATATTTTTGCCATCACAAATAGAAATCACATCATCAATTTGCATTTTAAATTTGGGTCCTTTCAAATGTAAAATACCTTTTTTGATAATGTCTGTTTTAGCATCAGCAAAATGTATTTTAATCGTATAATCTGTTTTTAAACTAGTATATGCTTTGTATTTGGCACTTACTTTTTTTAATAAGTCAGTTGCTTCTTTATCTATTTGTGCTTGTAAACCTATTGCAAGGAATAGGAGGATACAAAGAGCTTGTATTTTTTTCATTATTTTAAACTATTCAAATATCGTTCCAACTCTGCTTCATTATTATAAAGTACTTCACGAGCTTTACTTCCTAAGTTGGGTCCTACAATACCAGCTTCTTCTAATTGATCCATTAATCGGCCAGCTCTATTATATCCTAATTTCAATCTACGTTGAATTAATGAAGTACTACCCATTTGGTTTTGAACAATGACGCGAGCAGCATCTTCAAACATTTCATCTCTATCGCCACTATTAAATCCAGCATTTTTTATTCCTCCATCAATATTATTTTCATCAACTACCTCAGGCAACATAAAGGCTTCTCCAAATCCCATTTGATTTCCGATACTATTCACAATGGCATCTACTTCAGGAGTGTCGACAAAAGCACATTGCAAACGAACTAAATCGCTTCCCATACTTAAAAGCATATCCCCTCTACCAATTAATTGATCTGCACCTCCCATATCTAATATGGTACGTGAATCAATTTTAGAAGCCACTTTAAAAGATATTCTTCCAGGGAAATTGGCTTTTATGGTACCCGTAATAATATTCACGGATGGTCTTTGAGTGGCTAATACCAAATGGATACCAATGGCACGAGCTAATTGAGCTAAACGTGCAATAGGTGTTTCTACTTCTTTTCCCGCCGTCATAATTAAATCGGCAAACTCATCTACGATTACTACAATCAAAGGCATATAATCATGTCCTTTTAATGGATTTAGTTTTCGTGCAATAAATTTAGCATTGTATTCTTTTAAATTACGAACATTCGCTTTCTTTAGTAAATCATATCGATTATCCATTTCGATACATAAGGCATTCAATGTGGCTACTACTTTTCTAGTATCTGTAATGATTGCTTCTTCTTCACCAGGAAGTTTAGCCAAGAAATGTTTTTCAATTGCCGAGTAGATACTCAACTCTACTTTCTTTGGATCGACTAATACAAATTTTAATTCAGCTGGATGTTTTTTGTATAATAATGAAATCAATATGGAGTTTATACCCACTGATTTCCCTTGTCCAGTAGCCCCTGCCATTAACAAGTGAGGCATCTTTGCTAAGTCGGCAATAAAAATTTCATTCGAAATAGTTTTACCTAAGCAAATAGGTAAATCCATTTTAGAAGTTTTAAATTTATCAGAATTAATCATGGAGCGCATACTCACTATTTCTTTATGCACGTTAGGTACTTCTATACCAATGGTACCTTTGCCTGGAATAGGTGCAATGATTCTGATTCCTAGTGCTGCTAAGCTCAATGCGATATCATCTTCTAATGATTTAATTTTTGAAATTCGAATACCTGGAGCTGGAACAATTTCATATAAAGTCACAGTAGGTCCTACCGTAGCCATGATTTTTGAAATTTCAATTTTATAATTGATGAGCGTTTGAATAATTTGATTTTTATTCTTTTCGAGTTCTTCTTTATCAATTTTAATTTTATCACTTCCGTGTTCTTGTAGCAAATTGATATCAGGGAATTTATAATGACTCAAACCAAGTGTAGGATCATATTCGCCTTTAGCATTGATATAGGAGCTCATACTATCAAAATCACTCAATTCATCAAGCTCGTCATCTGTTTTAGTTTCTTCAACAGCGTGATTAACTATAGGTTCATTTTCTTCAAGTGTAGTTTCTTCATCAGTTTGAATTTCATTGTTGATTTCAAAAGCGGTATTTGCTGCTGTATTTGGTAATTCAAATTGCGTACTAGTTGGAATAGATAATTCAGTATCTACGATCTCCTCTTCTTCAATATCGCTTTCTATTATTTCATTGTCGTCTTCCTCCTCTTCTTCTAGTTCGTTGATTTCAAGTGTATGAATATTCTTAAGCGAATCGTCAGAGGTATTTATACGCGTAGGAATATTCGATTGATTGTTTAAGTTAGGCTCCATTACTGGAGTTTTAATCTCTGTGGGATTTTTAGTGTCAACAGGATTTTCATTGATTGGAGCAGCTTCTAATCCATCTTTTTCGAAAATAGAGATATCGCTTCCAATGACCGCTTGTTTTTCTTTGGCTTCTTCTTCTAATCGTTTACGTTCTTCTCTTTTCGCTTTTAAATTATCCCACCAATTGCTTAGAAAATCAAAAGTGAAATTAAACATGATAACCAAAGCGATTAAAGTAATACTGATTAACAAAGCAGCAGTACCAGTTAATTTTATGTATTTGCAGAAAATACCATCTGGAGCCGTAAAATATTCGCCAAAGGCTCCTCCCCAGCTTAAACCACTAGTTTGTGCGAATAAAGTTTGGAAATAACTGGCAATGACAGAAAACCAAACCATAAATAAAATAGAATACAAAACAATCTTTCCTATTTTAAAAATTTTTCTACGCAGTAGTAAATTAAAACCCAGTGCACCAAAAATAATGATGAATAAAAATGAAGCAAAGCCAAATAATTTATCAAAAAATAGGGCTCCTAATCGAGCTCCAATTGGTCCTGCTTGATTATGCGTTGAATCTACTACGTTGTTGTTTGTTATTGCTTGATTAAGGGTACTTTCATCGGCTTGATAGGAAGATACATAAGAACCTAAGGACATGGCCAATACAAAAGAGAACAATAATAATATTATTCCTAATACGATTGGAATTCTTCTGTCTGTCAACATTTCAGATAGCGGTTTCGAACTACTTGAAGTGTTAGTAGAAGATTTAGTAGCACTTGTTTTTTTTTCTTTTGTTTCTGCCATTCTCTATTTCACAATTTAATTGATATGACTCTAGAATATAGAGCCAATTTTACTAGTACGAATTTGCGAAATATTTTATTGTAAAAAGGGCCTGTTTTTATACATATCAACAAGCAAATACTGTAAATTGTATAGTATAATTGAATTTATTTTTTGAATAGAAGGAATTACATTTCTTTGATAGGAAGAAATAGTTCGAAATTACTTCCTTTGTTTAATTCGCTTTGTACACTCACATGTCCGTGATGAGCTTCTACCATGGCTTTTACATAGCTTAAGCCCAAACCAAAACCTTTTACATCATGTACATTTCCTGTTGGAACTCGATAAAATTTTTCAAATATCTTTTTCTGTGTGTCTTTATTCATCCCAATCCCATTATCTTTTATGACAATGATTATCCCATCAGATTTATTAAACGTATTGACTTCAATATGTAAAGGATTTGATCCAGTATACTTGATTGCATTGTCAATGATATTATTTAATACATTATGAATATGATGTTTATCTGCATACAATAAGCTATTAGATGCATTGAGATGTAAAACCACTTCGCCTTTTAAACTTTGAATACGAAGTAAAGAGCTGTCTAAAACGTCTTGTATAATTTCATGAATATCGAAAGATTCTTTTTTAAGTTCAATTTGACCTCTATCATATTTGGCAAATTGTAATACACGTTCAATATGTGAGCTCAGTCTATTATTTTCTTCTAAGATGATGCCTGCATAATTTCTAGCTTTATCTATATCACTTAATACTTTTTGATTTTTGAGCATTTCACCTGCAAGAGTGATGGTTGCTACGGGTGTCTTTAACTCATGCGTCATATTATTAATAAAATCAGTAGTCAGGTCACTTAATTTTTTTTGGCGATAAATAATGAATAAACATGCCCCAAAACAAAATAGTATTACCCCAATAAATACAATCGATTCAGTTAACATCATCCATAAATTGGTGAGTATATACAAATCTTTTTTAGGAAAATAAAGCAATAAAGTGAGTTCATTACCAAACAAGTTATTATAAATAGCAATAGGATAAGATTCTTCAAATATTTTTGGAGTCATCTTGTCGATATTGCTATATATGGTATTATAAGTGGCTGGATTGAATAAGGAGTATTGATATTTGGTTTTAATACCAGCACTTCTTAACTCATTAGCAATAGTTGCTTCTACCTCTGCTTTACTTACTACATCCTTTAATTCTTCACCACTTTCTTGAATTCCAAATCCACCACTTTTTATAAAAAAATCATTGATAGGATCATTATCTCCATCAGATTTATTTAGATATTGTATCGTTTGTACTCCATTTTGAGTATCGATTTTAATTTGTAATTGAGCACCTGTATTTGGGTCATTAATTTCGAAAGTACCTACAAAGTTTTTATCGATGACGCCATTTTGTTCAATCCCTAATTTGGTCAAAAGTTTTTTGCCTAATTGTGAAGATAGTTTTTCAATATTATTATGCTGATTATTTATTTTTTTGATAGCATATAATTGTTCGAGATGATAAGCGGTTCGGTTTAAAACAGAATATACATTGCTATCGAATTGTTTTTCTCGTAATTCTACCCCTTGACGAATTAATTTAATTTGTAAATACGCAATACCAATGGTAGCGAGAGATAATAAAAAGATAATAGAGATAATAAAATTTCTGTTCATTGTATGGTATACAAATTTAGCTAAATTTTAGGTAAGGTAGGCTACTTAACAATCCTTAACTAATGATCTTCTATAATTGCTATGATGGCTCCTGCTGGATCTTGAATGACTGCAAAATTATTTTTTCCCATCTTGCGTGGTCCTTCGATAATTTTACCACCTAAATTCACACATGATTTAGCACTTTGTTCTACATTTTCCACTTTTACGTACAATAACCATTGGGGAGGAATATTTTTATTCACGCCTTTTGCATGACAGATTCCAGCGATGATATTATCATCCGCATCTTGCACATTATAATCAACATAATTGCCCATCGATTGTTCGCTGAATTCCCAACCAACAACCGATTCGTAAAATTTTTTTATATCTTTTGCGTGTTCTATGGTTAAGTCTTGCCATAGAAAAGAACCCATTGGTTTCATGTTACATATTTTTTAATATTGGATAATATCGTCTATAATTTTACCATTTGCATAGGGCATATTCAAATTAAATATTGCAGCAATAGTAGTTGTAATATCTATTTGAGAATAATTCAAGTTGCAGGTATAATTTTTTTTGATATCTGTTCCAAGAGCCAGTAAAGCAATATGTCTACAACCACTACAATCATCCCCATGCGAAACAAATCCATCTTTCCAACCATCGTTATGTCGGCCATGATCATTTGTAATAAATAACATCGTTTGATCTTTATAATAGGGGTCAGATTGAATATAATCCCAAATAGCCGCTACATACTTATCTGTTTGTTGTATGCCTTTAATGTAATTGTTCCAGTTATTAGCATGTCCGCTAAAATCAGGTTCTCTATAATTCACCAACATTAAATCTGGATGCATTTGTTGTAGTGTGTTTAATACATTTTTTTGAGTGATTGAATCTTCTCGATATCCAGTAGCTAATCCATTTATTCCACAATCGGTACTTGGTTGAAATTTATTCATATATGTTTTATCAGAACAATTAGCCAATACTTCTAATTTGTCTTTAGAAGCAATAATCCATGCTTTGGATGCTGGGGCTTTTTTTTGTTCTATATAATATTGAAAGAAAGAAGGGAAAGTAGGAATATCTAATCCAGCATTATTTAAGCTTTCGTAATTTCCTGTACAAATAGCAGTATGACCATTTACGGTATTGGTGGTGCCTTCATTATAAAAAGAAGTACACAAAGTACCTTCTTTACATAAAGCAGATTGATAAGGGATATATGTATGATTTGGTTCACCAAACGTTTCTTGGTAGCGAGGACCATCTATAACCACTACAATTACTTTTGTGCTTTTCCATTCTTTAATAAAAGGATAATCCCTTTTGCAAGAAAGAAAGAATAGTAGAAAAAAAGGAATGAATGATAATAACTTTGTACGCATCTATACAAATATACAAAAAAATGAAAGATAAAATATTGGTGATTGGTGATGTTCATGGGTGCTACTATACATTTAAGCAATTAATAGAAGCTATAGATTTAAACGAATATCAATTGATACAAGTAGGAGATATTATTGACAGAGGAAACTATCCCATTGAAATGTTAGAGCTAGCCATTCAACTTGAAACGGAGTATGGGGCAATTTTTTTATTAGGTAATCATGAATTAGAATGTATCAAACATATTGAAAATGGGGTAAATGAAAACTGGTTGCGTCAGGGAGGGAGAGAAACGATGGAAGCATTGCAAGCTTCGACAAAAGGCTTGACTTACTATTATAATTGGATGAAATTGCGTCCTCATTTTTTTGAGCACACCGATATATTTGTTTCGCATGCGGGGATATCTGATCAGGAAGAGACGATGAATATATATAGTTCTAAAGGTTTGTTATGGTATAGAGGCCCTTTAAAGCCTATTGGCAAATTACAAATACATGGTCATACACCTATACGAATTGGAGATGCTCAGTATACGTATGATTCAAATAGTTGGAATATTGATACCGCAGCATGTTATGGAAATAAATTGAGTGCCCTTTCATACGATTGCACTTTGAAAAATATAAAATTATATTCAATAGCCACTTTAGAGAACGATATAAGATAATATATACTATATATAAGTATAACTTTGTATTTTTAATATATGAATTATCAAAATTATAAATTTTCGTTTAAGCTTCATCCAAGATGGAGCGATATGGATGAATTGCATCATATCAATAATGCGGTATACTTAACCTACTTAGAAGATGCGAGAGGTAGGTTTTTACATGAAGTTGCTAATTGGAATTGGAATATAGATGGAATTATATTAGCTAATGTAAATATCAATTATAGGAAGCCGATGAGTTTTTTAGATGAAGCATCCGTTTTTGTACGAACAAGTAAAATAGGAGAGAAGAGTTTTGAACTGAGTTATGCGGTTGTTCGAAAAGTAAATGAAGAATGGGAATTAGTAGCAGATGCAACTACCGTATTAGTGATGTTCGATTATAAAACGCAAAGCAGTATTAAAATACCCGATCATCTAAAAAATAAATTAATTCATTTTGACGCTTTATAAAAATACTAAATGCTTTTACGAATAGATAAAAATAATCCGGATGATAATCGACTTTCTAAAGTGATAGAATGTTTGCAAAATGATGGAGTCATCATTTATCCTACAGATACCGTATATACTTTAGGAGCCTCTATTCATAGTAAAAAAGCCTTTGAACGAATTTGTAAAATCAAAAAAGTAGAACCAAAAAAATCAAACTTTTCGATGGTTTGTTTTGATTTAAGTCATATTTCTGACTTTACATTAAATTTGGATACACCAACTTTCAAATTGATGAAACGGACATTACCTGGTCCATATACTTATATTTTGAAAGCCAATAGAAATATTCCATCCTATTTTGGGTACAATAAAAAAACAATCGGAATTCGAGTACCTGATAGTCTGATTACAAGAAAAATAATTTCGAATTTAGAAAGTCCAATTTTTTCAGCATCGATAAAAAATGATGATTCTATTTTAGAATATATTACAGATGCAGAAGAAATTTATGAAATGTATAAAGATTTAGTGGATCTTGTAATTGACGGCGGGCCTTGTCATAATAAGGCTTCCACAATAATTGATTGCAGTGAAGGTGAACCTATTTTAATCAGAGAAGGTTTAGGAGAAATTCCATTTTAGATTTTACAAAAAGCAATTTCATTTTTATTTTTTGTTGAATCATTCATTCAATTCACATAGATTTTTATCTAAAATATTTTTGATTAAGTACGAATACTAATGAATTGATAGCGTATTCAAGCATTGATGAAAAAAAATATGTTACAATTATCAACAAGCATTTACAGTTATACTAAAGTGTTTACTCTAATATACAATTCGTAGTAGTATCGCTGAACATATAGTAAAATCAATATGTGCAGACTGTGTTGGAAATTTTAAAGTATATGTATATAGAAAATGCATTCACGATTATCCACAAAATCAAACACTTGATATAAAAAAATATTATGTAAGTATTTGTATTTATTGAATATTAGTTATTAAATTTGAACTATCATTTTTAACCAAATTAATATTAAAAAAAATGGCAACAACAAAAAAAGCAGCTACAAAAAAAGCAGCAACAAAAAAAGCAGCAACAAAAAAAGCAGCTCCTAAAAAAGCAGC
>CANHVE010000082.1 GCA_947464015.1 Saprospirales bacterium
GGAAATCATCAAACTCGCTTTTTGATAATCTGAAACCCTGATACGTTCCGTTTGAATTTTTTCGGCTTCCGTATTTTTAATTTTATCGAATAATTTTAAGTAGAATTTATAAGCAAGATATACTCCATTTCGGGAAGTAGTAGGTAAGCCTTTGATTCCTATGAGCGCTAAATCAAAATCTTTTTGAATATCTGCTTCAATTAATTTTTTTAACTCAGGCGTAAATGCATTAAAATTAACACCTGGGAAATATACTCTGCCTCTTTCGGCAAAATCGCTTTTTAAATCTCTTAAAAAATTTACTTTTTGAAAAGCTGCGCCTAATGCTCTGGCATATTTTTCTAAATTATTAAATTGCTCTTGGTTATTTTCAGTAAATATTTTTAGACACATGATTCCCACTACCTCTGCTGAACCATAGATATATTCATTGTAAGAATCATCATCATGAATAGTTTTATTTAAATCCATTTCCATGCTATGGAAAAATGCTTCTGTCAATGCATTATCAATTTTATATTTATGTACAGTAAGTTGATAGGATTGTAAAATAGGATTAAGACTAATTTTTTGCTCAATCGCTTCAAAAGTATCTTTCTTGAATTTATCTAATAAGTATTTTTTATCGTAATGATGAAAAGAATCTACTATTTCATCGGCATATCTTACCATACCATAAATGCTATAGATAGCCTCATGAAAGCGTTTATCTAAGGTACGAATACCTAAGGTAAATGAAGTAGAATATGCTCTAGTTACAATTCTACTACTCTCAAAAGCAGTTCTGTTAAACAAATTCATCATTGCAATATAACACTAAAAGTTGATTTTTGTTTAAGGTTTAATTTCTTTTTTTATCAATTGTGCTACTATCTCTCCAGAAATCAAGGAGGGTGGTACTCCTGGACCAGGCACTGTTAATTGTCCGGTGAAATATAAGTTTTTAATTTTCTTATTCTTGATACTAGGTTTGAAAATTGCAGTTTGACTTAATGTATTGGCTAATCCATACGCATTTCCTTTATAAGCATGATATCTACTCATAAAATCTTTATGTGCAAATGATTTAGAGTATTCTACATGCTCTATGATACTTTCCCCACAATGTTCCTCTAATCGTTTCATTACTTGATTATAATAATGCTCTCTTTGTATATCTGTATCTTCTAAATTAGGTGCTACAGGAATTAGAATAAATAAATTTTCTTTTCCTTCAGGGGCAACGGTATTATCTGATTTTGAAGGACAACAAACATAAAATAAAGGTTCTTCTGGCCATTTAGGATTCGTATAAATTTCATCTCCAAATTTTTCGAATGACTTATCGAAAAATAGATTGTGATGTAATAATTTTTTTATTTTTTTATTGACACCTATATAATAAATCAAGGAAGAAGGCGCCATGACACGTTTATCCCAATATGATTCATCATATTGTCTATATTCTTTTTCGATGATTTTTTGTTCGATATGATGATAATCTGCACCAGCTACTACAATATCGCAAGTATAGGTATGGTTTTTAGTTCGAATCGTATGTGCTTCATTTTTATCGATATCAATATGTTCTACTTCTTCATTAAATATAAATTTCACCCCTAATTCTTGAGCTAAATCTACCATGCCTTCAATAATTTTATACATTCCCCCTTGAGGATACCAGGTACCTAATGCTAAATCTGCATAATTCATTAAGGTATATAAAGCGGGTGTATCTTTAGGTAAGGCACCTAAAAAATAAACGGGAAATTCTAATATTTTTTTAATTTTTTCATTCTTGAATAGAGAGCTAACATGGGCCGCAACCGAAGTATGTAATTGCAATTTCAGCGCAATTGGGATTAAAGAAATATCTGTAAATTCTGCAATGGATAAAGATGGTTTATGTACAAATTCATCCATCCCTTTTTTGTATTTATAGGCTGCACTTTCTAAAAACTCATTCAATTTTTTGGCACTCCCTTTTTCTAGTGATTCAAACAATTCAGATAATTCAGTCAATTTGGCTGGAATATCCATTTGATCATTTTGATCGAAGAAAATTCGATAAGAAGGGTCTAATCGGTCTAAAGTGTAATAATCGGAAGGTTTTTTAGCAAAATGGCCGAAATACATTTCAAAAACATCGGGCATCCAATACCAACTAGGACCCATATCAAAGGTATATCCCTTTTCGGTATAAGAAGAACATCTACCGCCAGCACTCTCGTTCTTTTCGAGCACTGTTACATCATACCCATATTTAGCTAGATAAGTAGCACAACTGATACCTGCGAATCCCGAACCTATTACAATTACTTTTTTAGACATAAGAGCACAACAAAGAAAAACTGGATTTTGTTTAACTTAATAGCATTATAATGCTGTCGTATAACAAGAAGAAAAAAAACATAATGAATAAAATACTGTGTGATAATTTGTTTTTCTCTATATGTTTATTGAAATATTGATAAATCAATGCCAATATAAAGGAGACACAAAACCATGCAATAAAATTTTGCAAAGGCGGGAACTGATTTTCATCCCATACCCACATTTTATTTTGAATGGCAAAATATTCTAGTACTAAATCGACTAGAACCATCATTGAAGCAACGGCAAGTGCTTTTATAAGATTAGAGACTTTATAAGAAGAGACTATAGAACTAGAACAGTATACTAAAAGAAACCAATTACATCCAATTAATAGAGGTACGTTTGCTACTTGTGGACCTAAATGTGAGTCGTAGTGATATTTCCCAAATATATAGGTGGTATGTACACCAAGCACTTCAATGAAATACCCTAAAACAGCTATTAATAGAGCGCTGAATATAAAGTTATACGAATAGTTTGTATGAAAAATCAATACTAATACAAATGAAATAAAAATATTTAATGGTATCAGTGTTTGAAATAAGTTTCGGGTATCAGGTATTAATAAACCTACTAATCCTACTAAATAAAATATTAACAGTAATACAATTATTTTATTGATATGTACTTTTTTATTCATGAAGTAGTAATTAAGTCAACAACAATTTTACCCGATAATAAACATAATGGCACCCCACCGCCAGGGTGTACACTCCCTCCTGTAAAATATAGATTTGTAATTTCTTTTGAAAAATTAGGATGGCGTAAAAAAGCGCTCATTTTATTATTGCTACTTGCACCATACAGTGAGCCGGCTACTGAATGTGTGCCTTTTTCAATAGTTATAGGCGTATTTAGTTGTTCGCTTATAATATAGTTAGACACGTCTTCTCCTGCATAAGTAGATACTTTAGCTAACATTTGTTTTTTACATTGTTGAGCAATCTTTTCCCAATCTTGACCCTGATTATGTGGGGCATTGATGAGTAAAAACCAATTCTCCATATTAGCAGGTGCATGAGATTTTATTTTTTTACTACTAATAAAAAGATAGGCAGTAGCGTCTTTATATACCTCTCCTTTTTGAATACTATCGAACTCATTTTCGTATATATCGCTAAAAAATATATTGTGTGTTTCAAGCATATCAAAGCTTTTAGAGATGCCCAAATAATAAATGATGGCTGATGTACTTCGTTCTTGATTTAAAATAGGTAGCGGTTTAGAAGCGTTTGGAATTAAATTTTTATACGTATAATCAATATCAACATTACTCACTACGATGTCGGCTAAATACTGTTGATCCTTGATTTGAACTCCTTTTACATTATTATTTTCAATCAATATTTCATCAACTTTTGTATTGAAATGAAAATGCACTCCTTGTTCTAATGCTAATTGATATAATACTTCAGCTACTTGTGGCATCCCTTTATCCATGATATAAGCCCCTTGAGTATATTCAGGAGCAGCAATAACGTTCATCGTGGCAGGTGTCTTATATGGGCTAGAGCCATTATAAGTGGCATATCGATTAAATAATTGTATGGTATTTTTCTGTTTGAAGAGCGATTGATTTTTATCATTCATGGTTCGAGTTAATCCTATATTCCATAAATTCAGCATACTTTTCAAGGTTTTAAATTGAAAGTAGGTTTTAAATTTATGCAAACTCGATTGTAAAAAAATATGTTCGGTATGCTTGAAAATAATACTAATAGAGCGCAAATGTTTTTGTAAGCTTACTTTATCTTCATGTAGTTTTTGGGAAATTTCTTCTATCAATAATTCTTTATCTGCTCGAGCATTTAGGATAGTTCCATCCGCAAAAAAATATTTACAAATAGGATCTAAAGCATGATATGTATAATAGTCGCTTGGATTTTTATTGCATAAAATAAAAAGCTCGTCTAGTAGATGAGGCATGGTAAAAAGACTAGCTCCATAGCCCCAAGTAAATCCATCTTTTTCGATGCGTTTAGTTTTACCTCCATAAATAGGGGCACTTTCATAAACCTCCACTTGGTAATTATTAGCTGCTAATCTTATGGCCGTTGATAATCCGCCAATACCTGCTCCTATTATAATTACTTTTTTACGCATCATCGATTATTACTAGTGTCTATATTAGATTTTTAAGGTACAAATATTTTATTTAATTCGCATCAATAACATCTAATATACTGAATTGTTTAGGATTCATAAAAGCTTTAAAAAATGTTATATTTAATCTTAACCCTAGATTGGTTTTCACAATGTATTACATTTGCATATATAAATGAAAATACATAAGGCACCTATATACATACTTGTACTTATTGGCTTAATAAGCCTTCTATCGTTTCCATGCATTGCACAAGATACTACCAAATATGTAACCTTTATGGGCTTTGTATCGGATGCTAATAGCAGACCAGTTCCAGGAGCCGTTTTACGAAATGAAACTAGAAATAAGGCTGTTGCTACTGAATTAAGTGGTAGATTCTTAATGGTAGTAGCACCTGGAGATATTATACATATCAAATACATAGGATTTAAAGAGATTCGTTTTGCAATTCCAACAAAAATAGAAGATAATAAATATGTAAAAAACATCACGATGCAAGTGGATACTTTTATGCTTGGAACTGTCAATGTAAAAGCTTATCCTACGGCAGAAGAAATGTTTAAAGAAGATTTAAATTTAAGAGAAGTGAGCGAATATGCAGGGTTTAACAGGCTCGATCACGCACCAGTTATCAAAGCTCCAAATCCATTAACAAGTCCTATTTCCGCCATTGGAAATGCTGTCCAAAAAAATAAAATGAAAAATAATAAAGGAGGTATTGATGCCTATCATCAAACTATGATGATTAAAGAATTTTATAATGAAGGTGCAACAGCAGTGCCTGATAGTATCAGAAACTTATACAATAAATAATTAAAACGTAAGTACTACCGCTCCACTTAATGCAATACTATGTGTGTATTCTGTTCGATACTGATTTCTAAAGCCCAATCTATATGAAGGCTCAAAAACAAAGGCAATATTTTTAGTCATATTGGCTTTTAAGCCTAAAGCTAAATTCATTTCTGCTAAATATTTTTCATCTGATTTTTTAGCAAATCTTTGAACAAATTTATCATCATTCGTTGCTACTACAGCGGATGTATTTTGCGTATAGATACTGTTCACTGCCATTAAATCTGTACTACTATTGATCAATGCATTACCTACTTGTTTCGTATTATTGGCAGCAACTAATGGAGTGCTGCTATTGGTAAATTCAACTTTGCTCACTTGTTTTAAAAAGATGATATTATTAATTCCTGCTTTCGCATAAACATTTAAATATGCTTGTTGATAGATATTAGCTGAAACACCTACAGGAATTGAGATGCCGATAGATTTATTATTTAAAACTCTAAATGACGTATAGGTAATGTCAGTAAATGCATCGGTAGTATAATGATGATTAATTGTTTTACGATCAGCATATCCTAAACCGATGTAAGTTCCCATATATTTACCAATATTGAGTTGAGCCAATACATTTGCATCGCTAAATTGATCGAGATATAAATCAACGATATTTTTATTTAAGGAAAAATTGATAAGTCCGCTACCTTGAATGCCAATAGAATAGCTAAGTGGAATCAATTTAGCCTTATTTTTTATAAAGGATTCGGTTTTATTGGGTTGATTTGTTACTAATGGAGTTGTTTCTATAGATGCAATGGATTGTGGGTAGAAAGCAATATATTCAGCTTTTCGATTAGTGGCAACAACTGTATTATTCGCACTCAATAAAAATTGATTTTCTATAGTACTTGGCAAATATTCTTGTATCTCTCTAGCTTCTTTTCTAGTTGCTTTGTGAGTAGATGAAGCAGTATTTTTAGTATTATAAAAAGCAGTTGAAGCCTTATTGGAACTAGCTTTAGAAACACTATTTTGCAGATTACTTGTACTTGTAGTTGTATTATTTTGATTCGATAAAATGAGTGTATTGGAAGCAGATGTAGTAGTGGTAGTAGTAACTGGTGTAGTTGTATTCGATTTATCTTTAGCAAGAGGTAAAGTGCCATGATTAGCATTCATTTTAACGGCAATAGCAATGCCAGCCATAGCTAGCATTGAAAACAATCCAATAGCTAAACCATATTTCCACCAAATAACGATTGGTTTTCTATCATTTTTATTATCCAACAATTTCTCCATAGCATTCCAATCTTGCATTTGAAATGCAGGACGATAGCTATTTAATTTAGATTGGATTATTTCCTCTTCATTTTTCATGATTCCATCATTTTATAATTAATAATAAATTTTTCCTCCACCAATTCTTTCATCTTCGCTTTAGCTTTAAATAAGTTAGATTTTGAAGTACCTTCTCTAATTTGTAAAGACTCACCTATTTCTTTGTGACTCATTCCTTCCATCACATACATGTTAAATACGGTTCTATAAGCGGTAGGTAGTTTTTGGATCAGTTCTATAATGTCTTCTGCACTTAATTGGCTGATTACATTAGAAGAATCTTCGTGTTGGTTATACACGTTTACATCCAATTCTTTAATATTCCTTTGTTTTACTTCTTGACGATAATGATCAATAGAAGTATTCACCATAATTCGATAAATCCAGGCTTCTACATTTCCGTTTTCAATATCAAAACTTGCTATTTTGGTAAATACTTTATAAAATCCTTCGTTTAATATGGTTGCCCCTTCATCACGGCTATGCGCATAACGCATACAAATGGCCATCATCTTACTATAGTACTTTTCGTACAATTTTTTTTGAGACAATCGTTCGCCATTTACACATCCTTGTAAGATGTCTTTATCCATATGATTATATATCACTCTCACGAAAATATAGAAATACTACGAGAGCATAACGTTAATTTAAATGAATTGGTTGCCTTTTATCAAGAGCAGATGATAGAAAATAGGATCATTCAAAGACATAATAAGCCCCTAAGAAGGCTAATCCCACTCCAATGCTAGTTAATCCGTATAAAGCAATACCTCTTAATTCAGGCACTATATCAAGCATGGTTAATACACAACTTAAAAAAACAATAAATGCTCCTATCCCCATATACATAAATCCTCTATATTGCCTTTTTTACTGCGTATTTTTCTTATACAAAGTCAAAATGGATTCAATTTGACTGCTTGGAATCCCTTGTAATTCAAGCTCTGATTGAATTTGCTCTTCTGTAGATTGATTCATTTCCCAATTCCTAAAAAAACCTACATATTGATTTTCTGTATAAGTCATTGGTGGATTATTTAAGATTATATTTACTAATATACTCATATATAAGTTAAAAACCACCATGCAGTTAAAATCTTTTACATTTTTTTAATAATTTTAAGCCTATAAAGCAACGACTTACAAAAAACTGTCGTTATGCTGTTGAATTGAAAAAAATAGAAAATGAAATTAAATAAGATACTTAAGCCTGTATTATTGCTTTGTTTACTTTTTGTAAGTGCTACTATTTGGGCACAAAGTAATACTTCAGATGAAGTTCGCTTAAGAAATGGCAGTATAATAAAAGGCACTATCACAGAAAATTCAACAGAAAAAATAAGTATTAAAACATCTGATGGCAGAGAGTATATTTTTAATAAATCTGAAATTGAGCAGGTAATACAAAATGGGCAAGTAAGTACCCAAAATACAAGTGTCTCTAAAAATAATGATATGCCATATACAGCAATAATACCAAGTGACAGAAGACGTTATACACCACCTAAAAAAGGATTTTGGTTTAGTGGTGAAATACAATTATTATCTCCTGCTTCCATCAATATAATTGCAGGTTATAAACTGCATCGCTTTGCTTATTTGGGATTAGGTACAGGCATTCATAATTATACTGAAATTAATTTTTCGACAGATGTGCGTCCTTTTACAGGCACTATCATCCCTATTTATGTAAGATATAGTGGCGATATTTTGAATAGAAGAGTAACGCCAGTATACAGTTTAGAAGCTGGTTATGGCATTGCCGCTAGCAGTGGTCCTATGTTTACCAATAATCTATTTTATACCAATACCTATGGATATATTACCACCAGCACTAAAACGAAAGGAGGAGTATATGGCAGTATCGGATTTGGATTTAAAATACGTACCAACAAAAACATTTCTTTTGGAGCAGGATTTATGTATCGAATCCAACAAGCGAGTATTGACGAATACGCCGATATGGGAAATGGACAAACAGCAGTAGCTAATTATAAATATATTAACAATCGATTTGGACTTAAATTAATTTTTGTTGGTTTTAATTAATCAAAAAGAATTATTTTTAGGTATGAAAAAAATCGTTTTCCTACTACTTACATTTTCCACTGCACTTATCCTGTTGAATAGCTGTGGTGATAAAAAAGCAAATTGTGAAGTCATCTCACAAGCTATTGTAGATAATAATGAGCAAATGCTCAAGAATGAAATCAATAAATTATGCGCTACCTATAAGCCTAGTAAAACAGGGAGTGATTCATACGGTCAACAAAAAAACTTAACTAAGCTTACTGAGAGTATTTCGGGCAATTGCGATATCACTATCAGCGATGTATGTTATAATTGTGTCAATACTACTCCTCCCATTTCAACTTTTAAAATTTCTTTTATGGTAGATACTGCCACTTATGCTAAAACAATTGAAATAGGCCTTACCCCCTACAACAGACTTACCTATAAAGGTATCAGAGACTAAAAACATATAAACAATTTGAAAATATGTTTGTTATGCTGATACGATGAATATATTAATCTATATACTTATTATTTTACTTTCCTTTGCATTTATGGAATTTGCCGCATGGTTTACCCATAAATATGTGATGCATGGCTTTATGTGGAAGTTTCATAAAGATCACCATCAAAAGGTTTTACGTTGGTTGCCACTTGAATTAAACGATGTGTTTGTAGTGATTTTTGCGGTACCGAGTTTCTTATTTATTTTCTTGGGGATATTATACAAAAACAATTATAACTTATCTATCGGAATTGGTTTAACTTTATATGGTATAGCCTACTTCTTTGTACATGAAATTATAGTACATAACCGATTTAAATGGAATTTTAAAATGGATAATAAATACGTACAAGCAGTTCGAAAAGCACATAAAGTGCATCATAGCTTTACCGACAAAGATC
This sequence comes from Saprospirales bacterium, assembly GCA_947464015.1. Classification (GTDB taxonomy): domain Bacteria; phylum Bacteroidota; class Bacteroidia; order Chitinophagales; family CAMDFR01; genus CAMDFR01. Next base: position 9,518 of record CANHVE010000082.1, read on the forward strand.
CTAGTAATAACTTCGGATTTGTTTTCTTAATTCCATTAGAATACTTTTCCCATACTAATAAAGATTAATATGCCTGCTCCACATTATTTATATATAAGCATATTATTCTTTTCTATACTTTTTCCATTTATTCTAAGTTTTATCAAACCTATTTTATTTTATAAAAAATGGAAAGCACTAGTCACTGCTCATGTATGTATAGCCTTGTTTTTCTGTATATGGGATATCTTCTTTACGTATTGGGGGGTTTGGGGCTTTAATCCAAACTATATAGTTGGCCTATACCTTATCAATCTTCCTGTAGAAGAAGTCTTATTTTTTATCTGTATTCCGTATTGTTGTTTGTTTATCTATGAAAACATCAATCACTATATGAGTTTAAAAGCCCTGCCTAAAAACCTATACGGATTGCTCGCAATAGCTTGTATAGTGCCTGTTGCATATTATTATAATCATTTATATACCTCTGTAAATATTGGAATTTGTGCATTGCTATTAGTCTACATGTATTTTCAACCGAAAAAATACTACAGTAATTTTTTGCTTTCCTTTGCTATATCATTAATTCCATTCTTTATTGTGAATGGGATGCTTACAGGTGGATTTACATCAGAGCCTGTAGTGTGGTATGACAATCATCAAAATTTAGGGATTCGAATAGGAAGTATACCTGTAGAAGATATCTTCTACGGATTTAATCTATTATTTTTAAATACCTTGGTATACGAATATTTTAAAAAGAAATGGCTAGTTACTACAAGCCATTGATACTGATACCGGCACTGAATTGATGCATATCAGGACCTTTACCATTTTTAAATAAATTCAGCGCGTTATAATAGAAATTTAAATTTACTGGACCATAACCGATACGAAGTGTTGGACCAAAACGGAATGCTTGAATTTGATTTTTATACCCTCTTTCCACATATTTTTGGTAAGCCCCATCCACGCTTAAATCTTTTCTTCTTTCTTTAGTGAATGCCTCAATACGTAAACCGAATTTCATACCGATAGCCACTTTAAAACGCATATCAAAAGCCAAAGGTTTGGTTCTGAAACGCAACTCTAATGGCACATCAATA
>CANHVE010000083.1 GCA_947464015.1 Saprospirales bacterium
ATCCGGAAAAGGATATTTTATTGGCTCAAAAGGATATGTTTGGTATCACTTTAGATTCTTTAATATGTTCACAATGTGGATTAGTACGCAGTAAAGAAATATTAGACGATGATAGCACTGCTAAGTTCTATACATATGAATATAAGTCTATTTTCTATCACATGAGTGAACCTAATAATGAGCATTTTGAAGGAGAATGTGAAAGAGGTGAGCAATTTTTCAATCTTCTTAAAGAGCAAAACTTATTAGATAAAATAGAAACTGTATTCGAAAGTGGTTGCGGAATGGGAGGTAATATGTATCCATTACTCAAAGCACATAAAAAATGTAGTGGATGTGACTTTGCCAAAGACTATATTGAATTCGGCAGACAAAAAGGATTTGATTTATATGAAGGTGAACTAAGCGACCAACTTACTTTTGATGAATCTCAAGACTTAATTATTCTCTCCCATGTTATGGAGCATTTCAATGAACCAATTAAAGAAATGCAAAAACTCATTAGAAAGATAAAAAAAGGTAAATATATATTAATTGAAGTACCTGGTGTATTTGCAGATAACCCCTATAAATATTATCCAATCAGACACCTACAAAAAGCCCATGTGTATAATTTCTTCTATGCTGACTTTTTAAAATTATTTATGGAAAGATTAGGTCTAAAGGTCATTTATATAAATGAAAGATGTACGTTAATTGCTCAAAAGCCTGAAGACTATATAGAAAAAGATCTTATCAAAGATATATATACATCTAATTTATCAAAATATCCAAGTTTAATTAAAAATCTATTCTTAGAGAATTATATAAAACATGAAATTTTATCATTACGTTCCAATATGTTTTTACGTAAATTAATTAATTTATTTAAATAACAATTTAATACAATATCATATATCATTCAATATGCGCAAACTTGTAAATATCCTATTTTTCTACTTCCCTAAAAACGTTAGAGATTTATTATACTTCGAATTATTTTCATTCTTTGGTAGATTGTTCACGGGTCGCCTAAAACTCGATAAAAACAAAAAAAACTTAATCAATCTTGGTTGTGGCGATATCATTGCCAAAGACTTTATCAATATCGATTTTTATAATATGCGTGGCTTAGACTATATGGCTGATTTGCGTTATCCGCTGAAAATTGATGATGAAACGGTTGATGGTATTATTTGCGAACATACCATGGAGCATCTTACCTATGCCGATGATGATAAACTTATGGCTGAATGTTATAGAATCATGAAAAAAGATGCTGTCATTCGTATTATACTTCCGGATGTTTCTTTATTCTGTGAACACTATGTAGCTAATGATCGTAAATGGTTTGACGATTGGAGAAAAGTAATGATTGAAGAAGGTACTACCGAAGAACGTAGAAGTAAATTTATGAGTACACCTATGTCGGCTATCAGTTTTGTGACTCAAGAATACGGACATGTATCTTGCTGGGATAGAGAAACCTTAGAATTCTATTTAAGTAAAAATAAATTTAGAGACATTAAAATCTGTTCTTACAAACAAGGACGTATGCCCGAACTACTCATCGATAGAGATGATAACGGTCGTAAGCATGTTTCTATTTTTATTGAAGCAGTCAAATAAACGTACTACTTTAGAAAATAATTTTGCTCACTGTGTTTGAGTAAATCGTCTTTATTAAAATATACAGGCTTACAATTTTTCGTTACATATAAATTCATTTGATCTGTATAGTGCTTCGAACTTGGATGTGATGATATACCAAAAGGCAACATACTCTCACATGATTGTATGCCCGTTTTATTAAAGCTAGCAAATTGCAAATAACTATCGCCGATATAAGCTTGAAATATGCCTTCTTTATTGGGTTTTGAATAAGAGGCTTGCAACATATCCGGGAAGCCTACTGAGGGCGTACTTACAGTCCCTCGTATTTGTCTACATAAAGTACCATAAGTAATATGATCCGTATGAAAATATTTCATCAAATGTGCTTTCGTCATTCGTATATACTTGATCCATTCAGCTTCAGTACATGAAATACCCGTTAAGAAAATATTCGAGCCATAATGCTTATCTTCAAACATAAAATGAAAAGTACTTATTGAAATAGCAGCCGCTATACTATTTGTATCCAACACTTTATTCCAAGTTTGCAGTTGTTCTATTTCATAGGCAACATCTGGATATTTCGTTTTATCTAAGGCCAACATAGGTATAATACTTCTTAGAAATGCTCCACTAGAAGGATAACTGGCATCGTATTTAATATTTTTAAATTGCGTATAATCAAACTTTGGATGAGCTTGTATCAATTCCATAAAACGTATACTACGATTATTTTCAGTGATACGATAAGCCGCTTCTCTAGGATATTTAATATGATCGGTACTATCGGGCATATCTGCTGCACAGGTGCATGTAAACTCCGAATTATTGGTATTAAATACATAGCCACATGCGGGATCTTTTACTTGTGGTAATTGTGCCACAGGGATAAAGCTATTCCATAAACAATTTGGATTATTGGCATCTAACGGTTTAGTATAATTAAAGCCTTTGGTACGTTGAGGAATTTGTGCATTATCTAAATACATCAAGTGATCTTCCTTATCTACATACATAATATTATATCGAGGCAATCCTTGTAACTCAATAGCCTTATACCATTGATCAAAATTTTGTGCTTTATTCATTTGATATAATTGTTCATTGGCTTTAACATTGAATAAAGCACCACATCTTACAGCGTAATAATTTCCGTTTTTAGAAGTATAGACTGGTCCGTGAATAGAAGTAAATGTTTTTTTATGAATAGTAATTAAGGAGCCTGCAATTTTTACTTTTAATGCTATATCTACTTCATGTAATGGATACCATTCATTATTGAATTGATAATATATTTTTTTGCCAACTGTTCTTGTAGTGAGTTCATAGACATCCGTTAAATCCAATGAATTAAAAGTCATGGTCCAACCTAGATTCGGCGTATTGCCTATAGCTATAGAGGCTCCTGCAAAGAACAAACAACCGTGTACATCTAGTCCTTCATCACTTTTCAAATGAGCTTCATACCAACTAAATGGACCTTCGAGTGGTTGATGGGGATTGGCGCACATATAGGATGAACCATCCGTTGTTTTAGCACTAGTGAAACCATAAAAATTAGAGCCTTGATGACTCATAGGTGCATCGTATTTTCCTTTTAGTATACGTTCTACATCTTTTTGTATATACTGCATATAACAACAAATAAACATAGTGCCTTGAACATATTGTTTTACAGTGATAGGAAATGCATCTTTCAACAGGCACTCTGTTGGATGAGACGCTGCATAGGCATTAAGACCTTGTACATAGCCCTCTAAATAAGCTTTATATGCCTCGCTAAAACTATTCTCATACAAAGTATCTACTCGTTCTTTTAGCTGTAAACTTTTTACTAAAAAATCGCGCTTTGCTCCATCCACTCCTTTCACTTCACCATACCTACCTAAACCTGTCAATACGGTTTCTTGCATCACATCAAAAGCATCTTCGGCATTAGCCCATGCTAATCCATACGCTACTTGGGCATCTGTTGGGGCATATATATAAGGCGTTCCGTAGGTATCTCGTACAATTTGAATCTGTGTAGGGTCAACAGGTTGATGGGCATAAATAATTGCTGAACTCCCTACCAATAAGCAGAAAGAAAGAAAACGAAAAAGATTTTGCATAAATATTGAGTGTAATGACGACCTAAGATAATGATAATAAAATTAAATTTATAGAAAGGAATTTTTACTTAACTAAAAGTAATATCTCAATTGATTATTATTTTAGAAAAGTTGAAATGAAAAAATGAAAATAAAAATGATTGATTTCTTATGCTCGTTTTTTATAATCATTAAAAAAACTATTCCATTGCATCGCTACAACGCCAACAATAGCTTCTTTTATAATGCCTTTGCTCATTTTAGAGACTCCTTCAATTCGATCTACAAATAAGATCGGCACTTCTTTTAATTTAAAACCTAGTTTGTATGCGGCAAATTTTACTTCAATTTGAAAACCATATCCAACATAACCTATTTTATTAAAATCGATACTATCAATCACTTTGCGTTTATAACATACAAAACCTGCAGTAGTATCTTTAATGCCTATCCAAGTAATTAATCTTACATACACTGAACCACCATACGAAATTAATTTCCTACTGAATGGCCAGTTTTTAATATCTCCACCTTTCACGTATCTCGAACCAATCGACATATCTGCTCCATCTATCCTACAAGCATCTAATAGACGAATTAAATCATCTGGATTATGACTAAAATCACAATCCATTTCCATGATATAATCATAGTTTTGTTCTAGCGCCCATCTGAAACCTGTGATATAAGCAGTACCTAATCCTAATTTACCAGTACGTTCAATGAGAAATAATTTATCAATATATTTTTCTTGTAATTTTTTGACAATACTTGCCGTGCCATCAGGTGAACCATCATCGATAATCAACAAATGAAATGGATAAGCTAAAGAGAAAACTTTTTCAATCATTTTCTCAATATTTTCCTTCTCATTATAGGTGGGAATGATAACTATTGTTTTTTCAGTGGCATTCATACGTAGGCGCTAAATTAGAATAATTTTACGAATTTATTGCTGTATGAATTCTAGCAAAAACTAATTAATATATTTTAACTTTATAACTTCATAAGCAAATGGATAAACATATTTTAGAACAAATCGTAAGTACTCCCATGCCTTTTGGTAAATATAAAGGTACTTTAATCTATCAATTACCCATTTCTTACTTAGAATGGTTTATTCGAAAGGATGGTTTTCCTCCAGGTAATCTGGGTAAACAATTAGCTACCATTTATGAAATAAAATTAAATGGTTTAATGTATTTACTTAATCCTCTTATAGAAAAAAAATGAAGACAAGAAGTATCGCTGAAATCAAAAAAGAATTACTACTTATCGATAAGCAAGAATTGATTGATCATTGTCTTCGCCTAGCAAAATATAAAACAGATAACAAAGGGCTTCTCTCCTACTTATTGTTTAATCAACAACAATTGCCAGATACATTAGTAGAAATAAAAGAACAATTGAGTCTTGATTTTAGTGAAGTGCCTCCTTTAGATAAACATTATTCTAAAAAGAGTATTCGAAAAGTGCTGCGTACTACTTTAAAATACGCTAAGTATATTCAACAAACAGAAATTGAAATTGAATTATTGCTTCATTTTTGTAAAGAGTATAAAAAAAGAGGCTTAAGCTTTTCGCATCAACCTATCATCTTAAATATCTATTTTGCTCAAATCAAAAAAATTGAAAAGTTAATTGCGAGTTTACATGAAGATTTACAATACGATTATAATAAGGAAGTGGAAGCTTTAATGTTGCTTTAATTAAGCAAGTGCTACACCTTCTTTAGTAGCTCTATATTTATCTATTTGCTTATGCATCACATAAAACCATAAAGGGGGAATAAAAGCTAATAGAATCATCCCTGGATATCCTGTAGGCATTTGTGGACTGTCGTCAAAATGACGAAGCACTTGATATTTTCGTGAAGCCATATAATGATGATCCGAATGACGAGTTAATTCTAATAACAATATTCTTCCTAAAGTATGATTGGAATTCCAGGAGTGTATAGGCATCACTTTTTCGTAATACGCATCACCTACTTTCTTTCTTTTTAAGCCGTAATGCTCAATATAATTGACTGTTTCGAGCAATAAAAATCCAATAGTAGAAGAACCTAAAAACCAACACATCACCTGCCAGTCAAACACAAAGAAAATGCTAATGACAATAGCAGCTTGAATCACTTGATAATCCAACATTTCATTGTGATAACTCCAAAAAGATTGGCCAGTTTTACGCAATCGTTCTTTTTCTAAATGCCATGCAGAAATCCAACTATAAATTACACTTCTAAAATAAAAAGCATACAACGATTCGCCATATCTGCTCGATGCAGGGTCTTCATCTGTAGAAACATTTTTATGATGACCTCGATTATGTTCGATAAAAAAATGCATATACATAGTTGTAGCCAATAAGATTTTACTCATCAATTGTTCGTGCTTGGTATTTCTATGACCTAATTCATGAGCCGCATTGATGCCTAATGCACCTGATGAAATTCCAAAGGAAATAAGCATTCCTATTTTTTCCCACCATACAAAAGAAACATCACTTACTCGATATAAAAAATAACCCATTAAAAAAACTTGTATAGGCACTAATAACCAAATAATATAATCGTATATCTTATCATTTTTTGCTATCTCTTCTTCTACTTTACTCATATTCTCTGTAGTTCCTTTCATGAAAAACTCGAAAGCAGGAATCATCATAAAAACATATACTGGTGCTAAAAACGACCATATACCTGCTTTATATAAAGAGATAAATACGATTATTGGAGAAACAAATACGAAAATATATTTTAAATATTTCATGTTTTGATTGTTTACTTTCTACCACTCAAGTTTTTAGGAATTCGACCATTTCGTATAGCTTCAGATCGTAATCTTCTACCTACAATACGTTCATTCATATTGCCAATTTCTAATAAACGATCTACGTTAATTCCAGTTTCAATGCCCATTTCATCCATCATCACCACTAAATCTTCTGTACAAACTAATCCCACTAAATTTGGGTCTTTATAATAATATTCACCAGTACCTGAAACCGGAACGCCATCTACAAAATTTGCTGGCTGTCCACCGATTCCACCTAAAGTTGCTTCGTAATTATTCATACCTGCTTGTAAGGCCGCTAAAACATTAGCTAATCCCCAACCACGTAAGGTATGAAAATGAACGATATGTTTATCTGGTGATTGAAATTTATCTAATAACATGCTGTAGTAGTCATAAACTCTATCAGGTGATGCAGAACCATCATGATCGGCATGTTCGATATCAGTTGCTCCAATATCAAACCATCGTTGCGTGAATTCAATGGCTTTTTTCATATCTGTTGGTCCTTCAATAGGACAACCCCAAATTGTACTAACAGTGCCATTTACTTTCATTCCTGCATCTAAGGCTTTAGGAATCCATTCTTCACACATTTTCCAATAATCGGCTAAACTTAAACCTGAATTTTTTTGATGATGACTTTCTGATGTGGATACCATTACTAAGATTCTATCTGGTCCCCAGCCTTCTTTTTTAGCTTGTATAGCACGTTCTATTGCTTTTTCACGAATGGTAACAGCAGTAAGCTTTACATTTTTTAATTCTTGTTCAATTTTTTTAGAAGCGCGAATACCTTTCATCACCTGTTCGGCATCTTTAAATTGCGGCATGCCAACAGGATTTCCCATATTAGTTACTTCTATATGCTTAAAGCCAGCTAATATAAGCTGTTCAGCTAACCAGATTTTAGCACTTGCTGGTATATATTTTTCTTCATGCTGAAATCCATCCCTGATCGTAATATCCCCAATGGTAACTTTTTTTGGATAATTCATACTACAATTTGTTTATAACAAATATACTATTTTCAATTGAATTAATAGAGGTAGTTCCTCAAAAAGATTTATGCGCGCACTAACTCTATCTTCGTAATTTCAGGCAAAATGCCTATTCTTCCAGGATAACCTAAAAATCCAAATCCGCGATTTACATATATAAATTGATTTCCCATTTGATACAATCCTGCCCATTGTTTGTATACCCATTGCGATGGACTAAATTTAAAATATTTAGTCTCAATACCCATTTGGAATCCATGTGTATGTCCACTAAACATTACGTCTATATCTTTATAATCTTTACGAACTTCTAAATCCCAATGCGATGGATCATGTGATAATAATAATTTTACATTCGCATTTTCAGCACCTACATAAGCTTCTTTCATCTTACCATATTTAGGGAAACGTAAATTACCTCCCCAATTTTCTATTCCAATAATGGCTAATGTATCTTCTCCTCTCTTAATGATACGATTTTCATTCATTAAAATATCCCATCCCATATCTTTATGTGTCTGTACCAATGCATCGAAATTTTTTGCTTTAGCTGCTGCTGATTCCCATTGAACATAATCTCCATAATCGTGATTACCTGTAACACTATATACTCCCATTGGAGCTTTTAAAGTACTAAACAATTCTTTATAATTATCTACTTCGGGTGTCATATCATTTACTAAATCGCCAGTAAAAAAAATGACATCCGATTTTAGTTCATTGGCTAGCTCTATCCCTTTCTTTACAGCTTGTTTATCGGCTAAACTACCGCTGTGAATATCGCTTAATTGCGTGATGGTGAAACCTTCAAAACTAGCTGGTAAATTTTTGATTGGAATTTTAATATGATGAACCATATATCTATATGGATTACGTAATACGCCATTTAAAGAAGCTAAAAATGGTATTGCCGCAGTTATAATCGCGGTTGTTTTCAAAAATTTAGAACGAGTGATTAATTCTGCACCCTCTATCAACTCTGGATTTTGACCCAAATGTAAAAAACCTTTCATTTTTAAATAAGTCCATCTGCCTGCATTAATGATATCTACTGGCAAATAGAACAATAAAATCACCATTTTAAAAAACAGAAAGGATATAAATAAACCTGCTACAATACTTCTAAACCCTAAAGGAATGGAATGGAAATAGCCTAGTCCACGTGCGATAAACATAATAAATGTAATAGCTGTAATAGACCAATATATGACAAAGAAAACTTTTCTTAAATAGGTATTCCATGATTCAGTAAGGCTTCTTAAGGCATTATTAGCATGAACTTCGGCAAGAATATATATGAATAAAAATAAAAGATTAAATAGAATAAACTTGGTCATATTAATTAATTATCGATGTAAATTTGCACATTATTTTATACAAATACATATCTACATGCGAAATAGTTCATTTATCACCTTTATTTTATTGATTTTTAGTTTTTATAACAGTATACAAGCACAACTATTAGATGGCATGCCAAGTAGTTTCTCACATGCTGATAGTTTACGTGGTGGTATTAGACCTGAACGTACTTGTTATGATGTTACTTATTATAATTTAAATATTACCCTAGATATTCCTACTAGAAGTATTAGTGGTTCTAATAAGATTTATTTTACTACACGATCTACTTTCTATAAACTTCAAATTGATTTATTCGAGAATATGATTATCGATAAAATTGTATACGACAATACTACGCTATCTTATACACGTGATGCGAATGCTGTATTTGTAATGATGAATGATACAATTAGAAAAAACACTAAAGGAATGTTGGAAGTTTTTTATCATGGAAACCCAATCGTTGCTAAGCGTGCTCCATGGGATGGTGGATTTGTTTTTACGAAAGATAAAGAAGGGAAAGATTGGGTAGCTGTGGCTTGCGAAGGAACAGGAGCAAGTCTATGGTGGCCTTGTAAAGAATTATTATCTGATGAACCTGATAGTATGGAATTAACTTGTACATATACTAAAGATTTATTTTTTGTAGGAAATGGACAGATGAGTTCTGATAAAATAAATACGGATAATTCAACTAGAACTACTACCTGGAAGGTAACTTACCCCATCAATAATTATAATTTAACATTGAATATTGGTAATTATAAAAATATTCATGATGTATATCATAGCACTAAATTGAATAGTGATTTAGCATTAGATTATTATGTGATGCCTTATAATTATGATAAAGCGATTACTCACTTCAAACAGGTTAAACCAATGCTGAGTATATATGAAAAATATTTAGGACCTTATCCGTTTTGGAAGGATGGTTATGCATTGGTGGAGACTCCTTATTTAGGAATGGAACATCAAAGTGCTATTGCTTATGGCAATGATTATAAAACGGGATATGCAGGTAGAGATTATTCGCGTATAGGACTAAACTTTGATTATATCATCATACATGAAAGCGGACATGAATGGTGGGGCAATAGTGTGAGTTGTAAAGATATTGCCGACTTATGGATACATGAAGGATTTTGCACGTATACAGAAGCACTTTATGTAGAAGGCATGTATGGAAAAAAGAAAGCACAAGAATATATCAATGCCAAGAAACCTGAAATCACCAATAAAGAAGCCATACAAGGCGTATATGGTGTAAATAATGAAGGGAGTGGAGAAATGTATAGTAAAGGCATGTTGTTTTTAAATACCCTTCGTACTGCCATTAATAATGACTCTTTATGGTTTGCTTCTATTTATAAACTATTGAATGATGACTTATATCACAGAAATGTAGATTATAATGAAGTGGTTCGAGTGATGGAACAAAATACTAGAAAATTTATTAGACCCCTTTTTGATCAATATGTACAGCATGCTAATATTCCTTTACTGATTTATAAAGTGGAAGATAAAAATCGCTTTATGAAAACAATCTATTATAAGTGGCAAACTGATGTACCTAATTTTCAAATGCGATTCTATTTTACGTATAATAACAAAAAAGAGGATGCTATGGCTACTAATGAATGGCGAAGTTTCGATTTCAACGCCAAAAAGATAAAAAAATTGATTGTCGATCAAGAGCGCATGTATATTAATTTACAGGAGTTAAAGTAAGTATGGTATTCAATACCACTTACTAAAT
>CANHVE010000084.1 GCA_947464015.1 Saprospirales bacterium
ATTGGCACAATTTAAAGTGAATATTGGAACCATCATTGATATGTTTCGCGGGAATGAAGCTTATGCAGATATCCCTGAATCATTTTGGAAAGATTTTCAAGCGGAGATTGAAAAAACCAGTGAGACTCGTTTAATTGATATGTTTGTCGAAATTTATTATAAATATTTTACAGAAGAAGATTTCAAAGAAATCATCGCCTTTTATAAAACACCTATTGGAAAAAAATTACTTCAGAATAATCCGGCTATCATTAAAGATGCGATGAGTATTGGTAAAAAATGGGGCGAAGAAGTGGCCGAACAAGTACTCGATAATTTAAAAAAAGAACTTAAAAAAAATGATTGATCAAGAACAAGAAATAATTTGTATGAGTGGTGCTACTTCAGGCTTAGGCTTAGTTGCCGCCTGTGAACTGGCACATAAGGGTGCACATGTCATCATACTGTATAGAAATGCGTCTAAAATAAACCATGTACTAGATTATTATAAAGAACATTATAGTCAAACCACAGCTGATTTTGATTTTATATTTTGTGATATGAATTCATTTGATACCATTACAAAAGCTGCAGCAGAAATACATGTGAAATATAAACGTATTGATACTTTAATTTTGAATGCAGGCATTATGTCCTTTAAGTATACAGAGAGTGCAGATGGTATTGAAGAAACCTTACAAACGAATTTAATTGCCCCAGTTTACATGACTGATTTGTTTGTAGATTTATTGAAGGCTTCAAAAAAAGCTAAAATTATATTTACCGCATCAGCCTTGCATCAAGGCTATATCAATTTTAATGATTTAGAATCCAAACAAAAATTTGTTAGTTATAAGGTATATAGTCAATCTAAATTAGGAGTTATTTTAATTACTAGACTATTAGCTCAAAAGCTTGAAAAATTTCATATTTCGGTATATGCGCAACATCCAGGCATGGTGAATACTGATTTGGGAAGAAGTGCGGGAATGTTTTCGCAATGGATATTTAAATTATTAGGTACGAGTGCAGAAAATGGCGCAAAAAATTTACTCTACCTAGCGATGACTCCCAAAGCTGAATTACAAACAGGAGCTTATTATGCTTCGAAAAAAGTAAAGAAGACAACGACACAAAGTTATGATATGAATGTAGCACAACAATTACTAGATCGTTGCAATATATATTTATCCAATCGCATTCATCATGTATAATGCTTAGCTTTCTAGTTTAATAGCTACTTTCATTTTTATAAGTAATTTATTTGAATTATATTCACTCAATCATTTTTACCATTAATTACATGTTATGAGTAAAAAGCCTTTTAACTTGTTTGAGTATATCTTAACGTATCATAGAGGTGCTTTCGCTACCTTGGTATTGATTCCTATTTCGGTGCTTTATGCCACTTATCTATCACTTCGTCATAAGCTAGTGTTCATGCTCAATACAGCGCCTAAAGAACATGAAAAACGTGTGGCAAAAATTATACAACAAGTGAAAACATGGGCAGATAGTGGTAGTACACAAAAATTAACCACTTCTCGTTCGGGTTGGTTTACGATGAGCGAATTAGTGCCAGCCTATAAAAAAACAAATTATGCTATTGATTTAAATATGCGCGACATCATTCATATTGATTATGAGAAACGCACTATCAAAGTTGAACCATTAGTTGATATGGGACAAATCACCGCCACATTAAATGCCAGAGGTTGGACCTTGCAAGTAGTTCCCGAATTAGATAATCTCACTGTTGGAGGATTGATAAATGGATTTGGAATAGAATCGTCGAGTCATAAATATGGATTGTTTCAATACACGATTGAGTCGATTGATATTGTCACTGCAGATGGTAGTTTCAAACATTGCTCAGCCACTGAAAATGAAACTTTATTTTATAATATTCCCTGGAGTCATGGTACATTAGGATTTTTAGTTTGTGCCGAATTACGCATCATTCCTTGTACTCCTTATGTCGAAATAAAGTACCAACCCCTATTTGGATTAGATACTATTGTACATCAATTTGAAGCCGCTAGTAGAGATATAAATAATCAATTTGTAGAGTTGTTGCAATACAGCAAAGACGAAGCCGTATTAATGACGGGTCATTTTGCAGCAAACAATTTTGACAAAAGTAAAATCAATCGTATAGGAAGATTTTATACGCCTTGGTTTTATAAACAAGTACAGCAGTATTTACTCCATAAAACAATAGGAGTAGAGTATATTCCATTGCGCGATTATTATCATCGACATACCAGAAGTTTGTTTTGGGAAATGGAAGAAGTAATCCCTTTTGGCAATAGTCCTTGGTTTAGGTATTTATTAGGCTGGGCTTTGCCTCCACAATTATCCTTAATGAAATATTTCGAAACAGAAACCACTCGTGCATTAAGAGAAAAACATCATATAGTACAAGATATGTTGATGCCCATTTCTTTGCTACATAAATCTTTAATGTATTTTGAAGAGGAATATCAAGTATATCCTTTATGGATTTGTCCGATGCTAGTAAAATCTTATCCGAATGATTATGGCTTTATACATCCTTATAAAAATGAGCGTGGTGAATTAGATGAATTATATGTAGATATTGGTGCTTATGGTTCGCCGAAGAAAAAAGATTTTGATGGAAATACTGCATTATCCAAGCTTGAAAATTTCGTAATTGATCATAAAGGCTTTCAGGCTTTATATGCAAGAACTTTAATGAATAAAGAACAGTTCAGACGAATGTTTACACATCAATCTTATGATGCCTTACGTAATGAATTGCCTTTATGCACGAGAGCTTTCAGTGAAGTATATGATAAAGTAGGAGGGACAGCTAGAGTGGCACCGGTTACCTATAAAAAAAATAAATAATCATAAACATTACAAGCTTTGTAAATGCTGTTGCATTAAGAGCATACTTGTATCACATAAAAATACAAAGGCATCCCAATCGTAATATTAATGGGAAAAGTTACTGCTAAGGCCATGGGTAAAAATAAACCCGGATTGGCTTTTGGAACATTGATTTTCATAGCTGCTGGAACGGCAATATAAGAAGCACTTGCCGCCAATACCGCAAATATAAATCGGTTGGAGATATCATCGGTTACTAGTTGACTTAGCAATGCAAAGAGACAACCATTTAGTAGCGGAATGAATATCGCAAAAAGAATAGGGAACCAACCAAAAGAGAAGAATGATTTTAATTTTTTACCACTTGTAATTCCCATATCTAAAAGAAAAATAGCTAAGAAGCCTTTAAATAAATCATTCGTGAATGGTTTGATTCCTTCCGCTTGTTTGGCATTTGCCAAAAATCCAATCACTAAACTTCCTAAGATTAATAATACACTTCCATTGGAAAAGGAATGTTTAATCAAACTACTTTTATTAATTTTTGTTGATTCGTTTCGTTGAAATAAATTAATTAATACAAGACCAATAATAATAGCAGGCGATTCCATCAATGCCATTATAGCAACCATGTGACCATGTAAGGGTAAATGATTAGAATCTAAAAAAGAAACCGCAGTAACAAATGTAACCGCACTAACAGAACCATAAGCAGCCGCAATGGCACCTGCGTCCCAAATATTAAGTTTTCGTTTTAAGATGAAAAAGGTGTATAAAGGAATTAACAATGCGATACTGATTCCAAATAAAATTGACCAAAGTATTTCAACGGAGAATGTTTCATGCGATAGCTCTTGTCCGCCTTTAAAACCAATACTAAATAATAAATACAAAGAGATAAACTTACTAGAGCCAGAGGGTATTTCTAAATCGCTTTTTAGATAAACGGCAATGATGCCTAAAGCGAAAAATAATAAAGCTGGATTACTAAGGTTTTCGAATAATAGATTTAAATTCATAGGTGTAATTAGATTGTTTCAATTAAGGATTACAATGATCGCAATACATGGGATCTTCCTCTTTTTTATTTTTGGGGTATAAAGATTCGTTGGTAAAAAAACATTTTTTACACGTGTAAATAAGGCTTAAGGCACTGTTGGTGGGACTTTTACATAAACTACATGGAAGCCCACTACGAACATCTGTCACACTAAATCCAGGTGTATTGCACTTCGGACATTTACTCTCTATTTGCTCTACTAATTGAAGCGTCGCTTTTTTAATTTGCTCCATACGAGTAGGATTATGATGCGCTCTCATATCGGTTTCAATATAGACTTGTCTATGTGATGAAATAAGTCGAGCAGTTATTTGTTCTAACTCTTTCCAATCGTTGATACCTTTATGTATAGTAGTATAATCTTCTTTTGAAGGGCGAATAATTAAAGCATGTGAAGGGAAAAGAATATCGTGTGCAAATTTTTTAATTTCATCTTGCGTTGTAAAAGTACCCGCATTAAAATTAGTCTCCATACTACGAAAGCTGGTGATAAATTCCATTTGGTTTTTTATATCAAGCAGCAAGAGATGTTCCTCGTTACAAGAGATAAAAGGGATACTAGGATGTGGACCAAATGAACCTTCACTTGCTAAAATTAAATCGGCATTAGTTAATTCTTGAGCAAGTTTACATTTGTTGCGAGCAGTAGTAATAGGATCATCTTGTCGTTCAATTTCCCCTGTAAAAGTGCCTAATACATCGGTATCTATATTAGGCACTGTTTCACAGATTAGTTTTAGTTTAGCTTCGAGAATAGGAGTGATGACTTTTTCTTTTTCATGCTTCGTTGCAATACATACTGTTCTACCAGAAAACATCTTCATTTATTTTTTTATAATTTGAATGTTTACTTCAGCTATAATTTCGATGGATTCTTTTTTCTTAGCAGCAGCGTTTAATAATTTAGTGATAGACTGCATACTTTTTTTAAGTTGAGGAATACGTTTAGTAGATGCAGGATCATTCTTTCCAGTTCTTTCGAGTGCACTAAAATTTTTCAATTCATGAAATTGTATTTTACTTGAAAATACATTTAATAGTATTTCGCTTGATTCTTCAGCACTAAATACACCATCAATAAGTTTATAGGTTTCTTGATTTTTCATTTGGTTTTTGTTTAGTTGTATTAGATAATATCATCAATATATAAAGCAATAAGCCTATGGTTAAGGCGCTACATAGGTGTGTAGCAATCGCTATTTTAGAAGTGAGTGCAATGAAAAATAAAACCAATGCACTACAAATCACCAAACCATGAACTATTATTTTTAGTATTTTCATCTGTATTTATTTTTATATTATTGACCTTGACCTAATGAAAAAGCAGCTTTACCATTAAACTCGTATAGATTTTCTGTTTTGATAGTATCTATTTGAGCAGCATCTGCTTTCGCTAATAATTCTACAATTTGCGCTTTGCTGATTGTATGTTCTTCTTTCGCTTTAATTCTACATCTCCAGTGGTCGGTACAAAAAGTTTCTTTAAATCCTTCTGGCCACACTTTGATACCTCTATTGGTAATCATCGTCAAGCTTAATTCAGCTGGCAAGAAACTATTTATTTTAGCGGCAAGTTCATTTGCTTCTGTACCCGACCAGTGAACAAATACATCAATCCCTACTAAAGTTTTTTGCGCATTTGTTTTTCTTTTGTATGCTGGTAAATTCAAGGCAGCGTTATTATCAAAAGTGACAGGTTTAAGTGCTTTTGGTACTTGACCTAAGTTAGAGATGACTGCTTGTGCGAAGCCATTTGTACTTAGTTTTTGTTTGCTGAAACCTTCTTTATAAATATCGGTTGTATGTAGACCATCTTCAATTGTTTTGAGCCAAGCATTTTGGATATTCTCTGCTACTTTTGTTTGACCGATATGATTTAACATCATCACCGCTGCTTGCAATAAGCCAGATGGATTCGCTACTTGTTGACCAGCAATCATAGGCGCTGAACCATGAATGGCTTCAAACATCGCGCAAGTTTCTCCTATATTGGCAGAGCCACATAAACCAACAGAACCAGCTATTTGCGCCGCAATATCGCTCAATACATCGCCGTATAAATTAGGCATCACCATCACATCAAATTTCTCTGGACTATCCGCCAACATCGCCGCACCTATATCGATGATCCAATGTTCGTTTTCAATTTCAGGATATTCTTTCGCTATTTCATTAAATACTTCATGAAATAAACCATCGCTTTGTTTCATGATATTATCTTTGGTAAAACAACTTACTTTTTTACGGTTCTGTTGTTTAGCAAATTCAAATGCATAACGTACAATTTTCTCACAACCAGGTCTGCTGATTAATTTAAGACATTGAACCACTTCATCTGTTTGTTGATGTTCAATACCTGCATATAAATCCTCTTCATTTTCACGTACAATCACTAAATCCATAATCGGATGTTTGGTATGGATGTAAGGATATAAGCTCATACAAGGTCTTACATTGGCATATAAGCCCAAAAATTTTCTAGTAGAAACATTTAAACTTTTATAACCGCCTCCTTGTGGAGTGGTGATAGGCGCTTTTAAAAAGATTTTATTTCTACGGATAATATCCCATGCTTCAGGAGCGATGCCTGATGAGTTACCTGCTAAGTACACTTTCTCGCCAATTTCAATTTCCTCTGTTTCAATGGCTGCACCAGCAGCTTCTAATACATCTAATACAGCATTCATAATTTCAGGACCGATTCCGTCACCTTTTGCTATTGTAATTTTTGTCATGTTATATTTTTTTTGATTTAATTAATGATGCAAAATTGTGCTATTTAAATCATAATAAATATTTATCTTTGTTATATTATATATAAAAATAATTTATGAATTATACATTAAACCAACTTCAAATATTTTTGAAAATTGTAGAAACCAATAGTATTACTAAGGCTTCAGAGGAATTGCATTTGACTCAACCAGCGGTTTCGATACAGCTCAAAAACTTTCAAGATCAATTCGATATTCCACTCAGTGAAATTGTAGGAAGACAGATTTACATCACTGATTTTGGATATGAAATTGCTAAAGCAGCCGAAGAAATCATTGCACAAGTACAAGCCATCAATAATAAAACCTTAGCGTATAAAGGTCAGTTGACAGGCCGTTTAAGAATATCAGTCGTTTCTACAGGGAAGTATATTATGCCTTATTTTTTAGCTGATTTTATGAAGAAAAATACAGGAGTGACTGTACATATAGATGTGACCAATAAAGATAAGGTGATAGAGAGTCTAGATAAAAATGAAGTGGATTTGGCCTTGGTCTCTATCTTACCAAGCACATTGCAAGTAGAGCATTTAGACTTGATGCAAAATAAATTATATCTCGTTGGGAATACGGAGCGTAAGTTTAAAAAAACTATTTTTAAAAAAGATATTTTCCATGAACTTCCCTTAATCTTTAGAGAAGCCGGTTCGGGTACCAGAAAAACCATGGAAAAGTTTATTGAAAAAAATCATATCGCGGTACAAAAGAAAATGGAATTGACATCAAATGAAGCGGTGAAACAAGCATTATTAGCGGGCTTAGGCTATTCTATTATGCCATTGATAGGGATTCGAAATGAGCTTCAACAACATCAATTACAAATTATCCCTGTAAAAGGTTTGCCAATCAAAACCACTTGGAGTATGATTTGGATGAAAGGAAAAAAACATACACCTGTATCAGCGGCACTTTTAGATTATTTGAAAAAAGAAAAATCATCTATCATTCAGGATAAATTTTCGTGGTACGAAGCTTATTGATTCTATTGAACAGATACACTATATCATCTATATTCTTAAGCTCGACATTCCTCCATCTACATGTATAATTTGACCGCTAATCCAAGAGGCTTTTTCAGAAAGTAAAAAAGAGGCCATATATGCCATATCGTTGGTGGTACCAATTCTTTTTAAAGGATGTCTTTGTGCATTGGCTTCTATTTTTTGTTCGGTATTTAATAGCGCTGTAGCTAAAGGTGTATTGGTCAATGAAGGCGCTATGGCATTGACTCTAATTTTAGGAGCGAACTCTGCTGCTAATGCTTTGGTTAAGCCTTCAATAGCACCTTTAGAGGAGGCAACTTGCGAATGAAAGTTCAACCCTTGTTGTGCTGCAATGGTAGAAAAGAGTAGGATAGAGGCTTGCGGACTATTTTTTAATCGACTCAAACAAGCTTGTATGAGTTTAATAGCACCGACTACTTGTAATTGATAATCTTGAACAAAATCAGTGGCAGAAATTCTATGAAAAGGTTTTAGATGTATGGAACCAGGGCAATAGACTAAACCATCGATTGTTTCAGGTAAAAACGAAATATCTATTTGTTCGTCAAGCACATTTAGTGGATGGTAATCGATAGAGATATGATTTTCTATGGAGTGTTTATGATAGGTGGCATATACTTGATGTCCTTCTATCGCTAAGTTTTCAGCTAATTGTTTGCCGATACCTGAGGATGCTCCAATAATGAAATATGTAGCCATATTGTTTGTCTTTTATTGAAAAACAACTAATTGTTTAAATTGTTTTAGGGATAGGGATTTCGCTTTTGATGGACTCACTAAAGCGAGCGCTTCGTTGTCTAGATATAAGCAAGATCTATTTCATCCCGTGGTTGGTGTTGTATTTTTCACCAACCACTATGATTACTGCTTATTCATGTAGATTTCGTTGTAAGAATATTTTCGTTATAGCCTTCGGCGACTTCCTTTTTTTCTTAGTCAAAAAAAGGAAGCAAAAAAGACAAGTTTAAACGATGCTTCCAGCCGTTTAAACCTCCCACCGCACCCTAGGTTGTATGAAGAGCTAAACTCTTGTAGAATTGAAAATGAGTAAAATATTTTTTTATCACCCTGTGGTTGGTATTGTATTTTTCACCAACCACTTGTAACGCGTGCGCTTCGATATATAAAAGCAAAGTTAGCTACCACTTAATTCTTTCACGCCTTGGCGTGACTTAATTGATTCAACAAATAAGCAACAACCTTCTTTTCCCATCTTTTTCGTGAGGCGCACGATGAATACAAGGTAATACCTCACTGAGTGGACAATCGACTGCTAAACGCCACAGATGTCCTTGACCAAGTTGTATAGGTTTTGCATGTGGTAAGGCTTGATAATGTAAATCGAAGTAATGCTCTATTAAAAAAGATTCGAAATCTGTTTCTGCTTCCGATTCTTCAAATACTTTATAGAGTGCTTCTCGTATTTCGGGAATTTGTATTTTTTGTATCGCCTCTGTATTTAGCAATATTTCACTGACTTCGCCATAATAGGTACATAAAAATGTATCTGTGGGAATAGGCGAGCGATCTACATGAAAAGAATATACATCGGTAGGAAAAAAGGCTAGGGCTTCATCTTTTTCGTAGTGCTGAATGATATTTAAAATAGGAGAGGCGCCATGGTTTTGCAGTAAGTTTATATCATTAATTAATACTTCCCGTGCGGCTTGCCCTGCTGCACTCAGCGTCAACTCCAGTAAATCAGCTATACTGACTTCTCGCATATTGCCTTCTAATTCGAGTTGCTGTACGATCTCTTCAAAATCACCCTCACACAATTGACGCTCCCAACATACCGCATTCTGCTCTGCTTGCATGGGCATAGCTACTAAATCGGGGAAGTTGCTGACGTGGGGGAAGGGGGACATTGGTGGTGTAATGAAATTAATGTTTATAGCTTAATACTGTAATTTGTTTTTAGTAATTATTTATTTTTGATTGGCTTCAAATCATTACTAGATAAATTGTGCTGCTTTGGCAAAATGCGTGGGCATACCATTAATTAATAGGATGATGTCAGGGCGAAACTCGTCGTCATCTTTTTTATAGGTAAGTTCGGTAACTACGTTAAATGTATTGTTGTTGAAATTTTCAAAATCAATAATTCGAGTGCCAGATGTAGCAATTAATTTTTCGTAAAATACTTTTCCTAAATCTTCATTTTCTATACTAAGCGAAACTTCATCATATAAAAGTTTTACATCGCCATCGGTAAATTCAGGATTTAAATGTTTGATGCTATTATTGAAAATTTCAGTAAAAATATTAGTTGTTTCATCCCATGTTTGTTCTCTCAATGATAGGTATTCAAAACCCAAGCGCACTAAGTGCAGAATAGTAGGAATTTTTACTCTTGAATTTTCATTAAAAGCCATTATTTAATATCTCGTTTTTTTTTGTTCATTTTTAGCACTGTCGGAATATAGTTTTGTGTTTTAATGAATCTATATCCCAAATAATTTCTTTCATTACTTACAAGTAAAATTAATCAAATTACCTCATTCCAATCAGTAATAATTTAATAAATTACTATCATTTATAAATCTCTACAAATCTACTATCGAATATAATTTAGGGTCTATGAATTGGTTATTTCATTTCAAAAATAGAAATTTAAATTAAAAAGCAAAATTAGACGATAGAAGCTAGACGCTAGATGTTAGATATTAGACGATAGAAGCGAGACGTTAGATATTAGATGTTAGACTGTAGATGATAGATGCTTTTTTGAATGTTTTATACTTCTGCATTTTTTTTAGATAATGATTGGTTCAGCATTCTCAAGCGATCTAAATAATGGCTGGTGTATATTTCTTTTGTAGGCGGTGATAAAAATGAATGTTGAATTAAATTTA
>CANHVE010000085.1 GCA_947464015.1 Saprospirales bacterium
AGCAACACCTTTACTTTGTGCACCAGCTAATGTGAATTTTATAGATAACAGTAGAACTTTTCCTACAACTATTTATGAATGGAGTTTTGGTGATGGTGCGGTGTCTAATGTTCGCAACCCTTCACATACCTATACTTCATTTGGTACCTATCAAGTTCGATTAATTGTTCGTGATGTAAATGCCTGTAATTTAGCAGATACTGCATATCAAGATATTTTTGTTTTACAAAATGGGAAAGATACCTTAGTTAGCTTAAGAATTTGTGATACTCAAACTTTACAAATTGGATTCCCTTCTATATTAGATACTGGCATCACCTATAACTGGACTCCAAGTACCAATCTTAACTTTAATAATATTGCAAATCCAATCGCTGATATTACAGGTAACCAAACTTATATTTGTTACATTAGTATAGCTGGATGTGTAGATACATTTACCCAAGTTATAGAAATCGATAGTGTAGAGTTAAGTTTATTAGGAGATAGTATTGCTTGTCCTTTTGATACAGCTAGATTGAGTGCTATTAATTTAAATCCTGCTGATCTACTCACCTATAATTGGGACCCTGCTACAAATATTGTAGGAAGTAATACTGGTAGTAGTGTTGCAGCTTTCACAACAGACTCCACACTTTTTACTGTTATGGCTACAAATGCTACGGGATGTGTGGGAGAAGCCAGTGCATCTTTATATACTCGTTTAAGTATACCGAGAATTATTGCAGACTTCAATTATCCTCCAAGCAAATGTTTACCACTAAATATTACATTCTCTAATCAAAGTACTGAACAAGGTCGTTCTGGATTTCAATGGAGTTTTGGAGATGGCACTTTTAGTAGTGCACTAAATCCAACACATAATTTTACAGATACGGGTACCTTTATCATTCGACTTATTCAAAATTATTCTACCTTATGTATCATTGCCGATACAACTTACGATACTTTGCATTTGAGGTATCCTATTCAAGACACTTTACAAACTTTTATAATTTGTGATTCACAACAAATTGAAATTGGTTATCGTTCAAATGACACATCGGTATATTACGATTGGACTCCATCTAGCACTTTGAATAATGATAGTATATCTAATCCAATAGCAAAACCTTTAAATAGTACTTGGTATTTATGTGCAATCTCAGATGCGAATTGTGCGGATACTTTATATCAATTTGTAGAGATTTCTCGTGTAGCTATTATTGCACAAGATACGCTGATTAATTGTCCAAGAGTACCTACACATCTGTTTGTTCAAAATCTGAATAGCGCAGATACGTTGACCTATGAATGGTTTCCCAATACGAATATCATCAGTGGTTCCAATACAAACAACCCTTTAGTATATACCAATGATAGTAGTTTGTTTTATGTAATTGCTACTAATCAATATGGCTGTCAAGCAATAGATTCAGTTATACTCAGAACCCTTTCTGATGGTGTAAATGTTGATGCGCAAGCAAATGTAGACTCAGTAGAATACTTAGAACAAATACAATTAACAGCCATCGCAAGTGATCCTGTGAGTTATAGTTGGATGCCAACGAATTTAGTAAGTAACTCGCTTATTGCCAATCCAACTGCAATCATTCAACTTACAAGTACTTTTATTGTTGAAGTGATAGACTCACTAGGATGTAAAGATTATGATACAGTTATCGTATATAGAAAAGCATTGAAATGTGGACAGTCCGCTATATTTATACCAAATGCATTCTCACCAAATGGGGATGGAAATAATGATTTATTTTATGTACGTGGTAAAAATTTACAATCATTTTATTTAGCCATTTTTGATAGATGGGGCGAAAAAGTTTATGAAAGTACTGATGTAAACGTGGGATGGGATGGTACATATAAAGGTAAAAAAATGGATCCAGCTGTTTACGGATATATTTTTGAAGGAACATGCGAAAGCGGTGAAAGCATTAAAGACAAAGGAAATATTACTATTATAAGATAATAATTGATGAAGAAACTTATAAGTATATATGTACAAAAAAATGCTACGAAATTAGTTTCAAGAAACTTCTTGAAATTAATTCTTGTAGTAAATATTGTATGTATGAGTTTATATTCATTTAGTCAAGATATTCATTTTAGTCAGTTTTATAATAGCACGATTCAATTAAATCCTGCTTTATGTGGTATATATAATGGCACATATAGATTTTCAGGAATCTACAGGAATCAATGGGCGAATGTACCCGTGAATTATAATACCGCCAAATTAGCTCTAGAATATAAAGCAATACAATCTGCTAAAACAGGAAATCTTAATTTGGGCTTATCGTATTATTACGATAAAGCTGGAGATAGTAGATATACCACAATGCTACCCAATATAACACTTGGATATTCTAAAACATTTGGCAAAAATATTTCTCATACCATTGGTATTGCAATTAATGGAGGCATCATCTATAAGCAAATAAGTTATGCGGCTTTACAATTTGATGCACAGTATAATGGTGAGTTTTATGATGCCAATGCTCCTAGTTTTGAAAATGCAGGAATTACCAAAAACACCGTATTAGATATAGGTTCAGGATTAGTCTATCAAATTGAAAAAAACAAAAAATGGTCTTTACAAATTGGTTATAGTATAGCTCACATCAATCGACCAAATTATTCTTTCTTGGGAAACTCAGATATTAAATTGAATATGCGACATAGCATACATGGGAAATTTGGTATTGCATTAGGTAAAAAAACAAGTACTCAAGTACAACTATTATATCAACGTCAAGATAGTAAACAAGAATTTGTAGCTGGTTTTATTTTCAAAAATCAGTTAAGCACTAATTTGAAAAATAGTATCCTATTGTATTATGGACCTTTTTATAGAGTGAATGATGCTGCTATTGCATTAGTAGGTATAGAGTATAATTCTTTAAATATAGGATTTAGCTATGATGTTAATACTTCTTCCTTTTTAAAAGGTACAAATACCTATGGCGCTACCGAATTAAGTGTTCAATATGTGTTAGCACCTATTAAGAAAATTAAATTAGATAAATCGATTTGTCCCATATTTTAAATGTGTATATGACTCTAAAATACAGAATATTATTTCTCTTGGTTTTTATATTAGCACATACTGGTATAGTTGCTCAAACAGCATATCAATATTTAAAAACTGGTGATAAGTTATATGCAAATGCCGATTATTATGCTGCATTTTACTATTTCAATAAAGCTAGAGAAACAGATAGTAGTATTATTGAAGCTACTTATAAACTAGCTGAAGCATCCAGAAATATTAATGATTATAAAAATGCATATACTTTTTATGAAAAAGTATTGAAAGAAGATAAGTATAAAGATTTCCCTTTGAGTGAATTTTGGATGGGTATTACAGCAAAATATTTAGGCAATTATACTATTGCTAAAAATCATTTTCAACGATTTAAAGATCGTTATAGTTATACTGATTATTATAAGATGAAATGTGTTCAAGAATTAGCTGCTGCAACTTGGGCGATTACGAATTCAAAATCAAACTCCAAGACTACAATCACACGGATGGGTGATGAAATCAATACCACTTTCACCGAATTTGCAGCAACAGAATTAGCGGATTCATTTTATCAATTTAGTTCTATACGAGAGACTTCTTCTTCTATTGAAAATAAGAATAAAGATTTTTTATCTCGAATTTATACTATGAAAATGGATAAAGATAAATGGACAGAAAATAAAGAACTTTTTAATTGGTTAGATCAATTTAAAGAAAATATTGCCAATGGTTCTTTTAGTGAAGATGGGTTGCGCTTTTATTTTAATGTTTGTGAAAATATTAATGTAAGTGAATTGAGATGTGCTATTTATCTAAGTGAATTTAAAGAAGGTAAATGGCAACTACCCTATAAATTAAATGATGACATCAACACTAAAAATCATACTAATACACAACCCACAGAAGCTGCAAATAAAATCTTATATTTCAGCTCCAATAGACCTAATGGATTGGGCAAACTTGATATTTGGTATTGTGAACGGAAAGAGGATGGTACATTCACAGCAGTTAAAAACGTAGGAAATCAAATCAATTCCATAGATAATGAAATAACTCCGTTTTATGATTCTAAATTAAATAGGTTGTATTTCAGTAGTGATTGGCATGCAGGTTACGGTGGCTATGATGTGTTTTATGCTACTAAAATTGCTGATACATTTACTACTATTACAAACGCAGGACTTCCTATAAATAGCAGTTATAACGACATCTATTTTAATCTTAATAAAGACAATTCGAACAAAGGATATTTAGCTTCTAATAGAAAAGGTGCTCTGTTTTTAAAAGGAGAATCTTGTTGTAATGATATTTTTAAAGTAGAAATAAATGAAGATAAAATAAAAATAGATAGCACCATTCTTACAAGTAACATTAAAAAAGATAGCAGTCGTATTACGATTATTACTCCAACAAAGGATACTAGTAATAGTATTAATATCAATATTAAGCGTTTAGAAAAACTATTACCGGTTACTGTTTATTTTCATAATGATATTCCTAATCCACGAAGTACAAGCGATACAACTGACTTGAATTATTTAAGTACTTACTATGATTATATCCAATTAAAAAAAGAATATATTATTGAGTATAATAAAACATCAAAACCTACAGCCACAGCCGATGTCGAAAATTTATATACCAACAATATTGAACTTGGATATAAAAACTTATTGCTCTTTAGTACCATACTGAAAGAAGCGCTTAGCAATAATCAAAAAGTAAAATTAACGATAGAGGGATATTGTAGTCCATTAGCCCTAAATGATTATAATATTCATTTAGCCAATAGAAGAATTGCTTCTTTAAAAAATTATATAAATGCCTTTGACAAAGGATTTTTTATTCCCTATTTAAAAAATGGCCAGTTACAAATAGTACAAGCTCCATTTGGTGAAGAAAAAGCACAAGCAGGATTAAGTGATGATAGATTAGATACTAAAAATTCTGTATATAATCCTAAAGCAGCGATTGAACGTAAAGTAGCCATTATCGCAATCGATTTAATTCCTTAATTTCTTGATTTAAAAAAAGTATTTATTTTTTTATAGAATAATATATATCCAGCAATACTAGGTAATACCAAGTTGATTATCCATATCACCGTTATTGAATATAATATCTCTATTGAATGTATTGGTACATTCGTAAATAAATATAAAGCTATATTATTTTTCACCGTATAATCAATCAATCCTGGAAAGGGTGAAAAGGATTGAATAAAAAATAATTCAAAAACATAATATGCTGTTTTTAATAATTTGGATAAGGGTGCAAAAACTGAAAATATGAATAGATATTGTATCGAATAAATACCATATCTAAGCAAGGAAATCAGAAATACAATCCATTTATCTTTCAATAATGTTGCTGAAATAGGGTGCTGTGATAAAAATGTAAAATGCTTTATAAATGCTGAATAAATAATTTCATAATAGATAAAAAGCAATATTAAAAAACCGAATAAGAGTATAATAATTATATACGAATAAGTAATATTATGCAATTGTATTAAAGATATAAATGCAAATAGTATTGTGATAATCCATTGTGAAATAATACCTATTAATGATAAAGATAATTTTTGAGCTATTTTTTTATTTCCTAAGTAATAGGCTCGGGCAATCGGCTCACCCCATCTACCTGGACTAATAAATCCAGCACAAGCACCAAATAAGACAGAGGCATATGCTTGTTGATGAGACATGGTTATATCATGTTGTTTGCATATGTATTTCCATTTAATTGCTTCTATCAACCAATTTATGGGCATCAATAATACAACTAAAAGAAGCATATACTTACTTTTTTGGATCAATTGAAAAATGGTAGAATAAGTAAATATTTCTTGATGTCCAATATTTTTTAATTGTGAATAAATGCCATAACACATTATTAGAAGTAAGAGTAATTTTACTACCAATAATATTGATTTATTTTTTTTAATAAATTCCATTGTGGCAAAGGTACAAACTACAAATTCAGAAATGATAATTATGGGGATAGATCCCGGAACTATTGTCATGGGATATGGGGTAATTGCTGTTCATGGTCAGCAGATTAAACTTTTGGCTATGGGAAGTATTCATTTTGATTCGAGTGAAGACCATATGCTGCGTATTAAAAAAATTTATGATCG
This sequence comes from Saprospirales bacterium, assembly GCA_947464015.1. Lineage (GTDB taxonomy): Bacteria > Bacteroidota > Bacteroidia > Chitinophagales > CAMDFR01 > CAMDFR01. The sequence continues at coordinate 6,162 of CANHVE010000085.1, forward strand.
ATTAAGTTCTATGATACAAGAATTTTTACCAGATTGCATGGCTATTGAATCTCAATTTTTCGGAAAAAATGTGCAAAGCATGCTCAAGTTAGGTCGGGCTCAAGGAGTTTGCATGGCAGCCGCATTAAACAAAGATATTCCCGTTGTAGAATATTCTCCCAAAAAAGTAAAACAATCGATTACTGGAAATGGAAATGCGTCTAAAGAACAAGTATCAGCAATGTTGCAAAGGATATGTAAATTTGATGAATCTCCTAAATATTTAGATGCTTCTGATGCCTTAGCAATTGCCATATGTCATCATTATCAATTATCATCAGGTATAGCTAGTGGAAGAGGTAGAGCAAACTCTTGGAACTCATTTATCAAACAAAATCCTGAAAGAATAAAATCTACTAAGAAAGATTTGAAATAATTTTTTCTTGGATCTCTTTTAATCGCTCTTTACTTATTTCTAATTTAGCTTGATTAAAATTAATATCATGAGCAGATTCAATAGGTATTAAATGCAAATGAGCATGAGGTACTTCTAGACCAATTACTGAATAACCAATTCTTTTATGAAATGATTGCTCCATGGCTTTAGCTATTTTACTGGCAAATAAAAGCATCTTTTGTTGCTCTATTGCTGGCAAATCATATATTTTATCAATTTCTTTTTTAGGAATAACTAATACATGTCCCTCACGTAATGGCATAATATCTAAAATAGCAATAAAATATTCGTCTTCATCAATTATATATGAATCAAATTCTTTATTTATTATTCTGCTAAAAATACTTGGCATTTTATCCCAATGAGATTTTTACTATTTCGTATTCTATCTTACCCGTTGGAGCTTGCACTTCTACTTTATCCCCTTTTTTCTTACCTAGTATTGCTTTACCAATAGGTGAACTTACAGACAATTTACTTTCTTTAAGATTTGCTTCTGCATCAGAAACTAAGGTATAGGTGAAGTTCTTTTTCATTTTCAAATTTTTCAATTCTACTTTTGAAAGAATAGTAACTTTTGAAATATCTATTTTGGAATTATCTAAAATTCGAGCATTTGCTAATGAATTTTCTAAATCAGCTATTTTCTTTTCTAATAAACCTTGTGCTTCTTTAGCTGCATCATATTCTGCATTTTCACTCAAATCTCCTTGAGCTCTAGCTTCAGCAATGGCTTTAGCTGCTTCTGCTCTTCCTTTTGATTTTAACTCTTGTAATTCAGCTTGTAATTTATCTAAACCTTCTGCTGTAAAATAAACTGTTGACATAATTTCTCTTATTTCATATTAAAAAAACAAACGTTTCTATCTGAATAGAAACGTTTGATTTATTGCAAATTTATTATATTAATACTAAATCACAAAACGCACAGATGCGGAGTGTACTCCAGAATATATTCTAGTCATTCTGAATGAATAGTCAAACCCAATACGTGCCGGTTTATCTTTTTTAAGTGGAGTTTCAAAGGTAAGTCCTGCTGATAATCCATTAAAAATTGAGGTATTACCTGTATTATCTAAAGTAGTAGCTTTAAACATCCCTTTTTCATATCTATAAGCTACGCGCAACATAAACATTTCTTTAAAAGCATATTCAGCACCTAATCCTAAGTGATCTTTACCTACAGAGTTTGAAGTAAAATTACCACATATTGTTAGTCTATTATTTGGTTTAGCTATTTCTTTAGTAATTTCATCTTCGTCTTCATCACCTGTTTTGCTTACAGCGCTTTCTTTGGTTTTACCCATATAAATATCATAAGCTACTCCAATATTTAACTGAGAAGGTAAACCAAATTTCTCTGATTTAAGATTTTGAGATTGAGAATATGTACCTTGTGGCGCAACTCCTCTGATAGATAATCCATCACCAGAATATCTCATATTAGTTCCTACATTTCTTAACGATACTCCAAAATGTAAATTATCTCTTTTCCCAGCTACATATTCAACCCCTGCATCAATTGCCATACCTAAGGCTGATACATCTGAAGTTCTTTCATTCACCATACGTACGGTAATACCTGCATGTATACTTCTTGAAAAGCTTCTTGCATAGGAAACCCCAATATTTAATAAACTTGGTTTGAATGTTCCCAATCCACCTTCAGGATTTAAAGTAGTAGTTCTTTGAATATTCCCAAAATTAAAAGAGGCAACTGTTAAGGCAATTACATTTTTCTTTTTAATATTTTGAGCAATACCCGCATTAATAATATGTACACCACTTCCTGTAAACCAATTTGTATAAGCAACATTTACTTCTGTCTTTTTTACAAAAGATAGACCAGCTGTATTGATACTAGTTGCTTCAATACCTCTTACGTTAGCCGAATTCATACTAAATAAACCTGAACTACGAGCCCAACCGTTGATTAACAATTCATATGCACCAGCTTCACCCGCTCTATCTGGGTTACCTGCTTTAGTAGTGAAAGTACTTGCTACTATAAGCAAACCACACAAACTATATTTTAGAATTTTTTTCATATCAAATAATTTTTTTCGGGTTTAAAATGAATCTAAATCTGTTGGTCTCATCACACCAAACCATTTCAATGTTTTTTCGCCAATACCTGGTGCATTAATATGTATGATATAAACACCGCTTGAAATTGGAATATTCTTGAAGTTTTTCAAATCCCACTCTAATGAATTCTCCATATTAGGTCTTGAATCATTTCGTTTCTCACCATCAGAAATATCTACTTGAGTTGATTGAGAACCATCACTATTCGTAATATTGCCATGCTCAACAGGAACATCTCTTTCGTATTTCTTAACTAAAGTACCATCTATAGTATAGATCGAAACAGTACATTTATTTGGTAAGTTAACGATTTTGATTCTTGTATCAATTGGAGAGGTTTCATAAAATCCACCATAAGCATAATAAGGATTCGGAACCACATTGATCAAGTCTAAAGCTGATTTTGCTGTAGGTGCATCTCTTTCAATTGGAGCCATACCTTTAGTACTGAAGAAGTATACACTTGCAGTATCAGCTACATCATTAGCTAATCCTGTATATTGTCTCTTATAAGGTTTATCTGCTCTAATATGTATCTTAACTTCATTTGGTATAAGACCATCTTGAATAGAATTTAATTTAAATCCTTTTGTAATATATGGCATTGCACAATAGATAATATCTTTATATACTTGTCTATATGCTACTGGTACATTAGGTCTAGTAGATGGAGGTGATGTATATAAATTAAAGTTATCTAATAGTGTTCTTTGATAAGAAGCTCCTTCATCGTATTTAGTTTTGAAAACATAGATATAATGTTTACCTCCAAATAAAGCTTGATTTAAGTCAGTATATAAATCACCAGTAGGATTCCAAATCATATCTCTACCATTTTGTGCGGCTAAGTTAGAAGCTTCACCAAATGCGATATTCAATCTTTCTCCTGTTTCCATATTAATAGCATAACCAGGGAACCAACTTCTTCCAGTATCAGTACCTACTTCTAGATTACCATCTTTATCTACTGAATAATAACTTCTTATTTCACCTTTATATGAATTTTTACTTGCAGTACCAATTGGATAATCAGGACCAACTCTAGACATTAATCCGTCTTGGTTTAATTGATGTTGTTCACCAGTTTCAAAAACAATACATCTACTCCATTTTGATTTATCAGGTGTTAATACTAACATAACACTTGCTAGTTCATCTAGGTTATTCTGAGAAGATAAATTTTGATCTACTCTATTCCATTTGAAACCTGGTGATTCTATATATGGAATTGCATCTGGAGCAGCTCTAGTAGGAGTTTTAGTAGGGTCAAAATTATTTGCTGCTAAGCAATATGGACCTACTAAACCATCAGCCATTCTTTCGAAATACGATTTTGGATCGTAGAACCAATTTCCTGATTGTATTCTATATGCATCATCATAAATTTTTGCAGTAGCAGGTGCTGGAGTTCCGCCTGCGATAAAGTCACCACATCTTAACCAATTTTCTCTTTCGTTACCATCCACATCTTGAATAAAAGATAACCAATTTTGCTCAGGATTTTGGAAAGTGATAGTAGAAGTAAGTGCACCATAAACAGCACCCATTGAATAACCAGTACCAATATAATCTGCTTTTCCTGAATAAACTGGTTGTGATTGACCAATAACAACTGCTATACCCCATTGTTCGATATCAAATACAGAACCATCTGGTTTATAATAAATGATTTGCTCATTCATATCCCCTAATTTTTTCTCCGCATAAACCGTATCCCCTGAAGTTAAATTCAATAAAATCCAAGTA
>CANHVE010000086.1 GCA_947464015.1 Saprospirales bacterium
AAACGCGCGCACCAACTAGGTGTTTAGAGATTTATCAGAATTTTAAAAAAGTAGATTACTACTTAATGGACACGCGCGAAACGCGCGCGCCAACTAGATTACGTTAGTTAAGCAGTTTATTAATTTATGGTCACGCGCGAAATGCGTAAGCCAACTAGGTGGGTGGAGATTAAAAGTAGATTACTACTTAATGGTCACGCGCGAAACGCACGCGCCAACTAGATTACGTTAGTTAAGCAGTTTATTAAGAGTTGAAACGGAATACGTTTTTTATTTTAATCTTGTTATGAATAAGGGTAGTTTCTCCCGAATATTCGGGACTGAATGACGAGGTGGGCGGATAGAATTCTCCTAGCTTCGGGACTGAGTCTTAATTCTTTCACGCCTTGGCGTGACTTAATTGACTACACTACCACATTCACAATCTTCCCTTTTACGATAATGACTTTTTTGATGGGTTTGCCTTCAAAGTATTTCGTTACTCGTTCATCCGCACAGATAATCGCTTCGATATCGGCAGGCGCTAAGTCTAACGCGAACTCCATATTCAAACGTACTTTGCCATTGATAGAAATCGGATAATTGAATGTGTTCTCTACCAAATACGATTCGTTATGTTGCGGGAATGTACTGGTATGTATACTACTTGTATGTCCCAATACTGCCCATAACTCCTCACTGATAAAAGGCGCAAATGGAGCCATCAACTGCACTAATGAAGTCAATATTTCTCGCTTATTGCATTTTAGTGAAGTCAACTCATTGGTACAAATCATCAATGCCGGAATACTGGTGTTTAGTGATAAACGCTCGATATCTTCATTGATTTTTTTAATGGTTTTATGAATGATTTTATATTCTTCTGCACTTGGTTTCTCCTCATTCAATAACAAGGTTCCTTTATCATCATAAAACAAACGCCATACTTTTCGTAAGAATTTAGCTACTCCATCAATGCCTTGCGTATTCCATGGTTTGCTGTCTTCTAGCGGACCTAAAAACATTTCATACATACGATAACAATCTGCGCCATACTTTGCTACCATATCATCGGGATTCACTACATTATACCAACGTTTACTCATCTTCTCAATTTCGTAACCGCAAACATAAGTACCATCGTCTTCTAGTATAAACTCGGCATTGGCATACTCTTCGCGCCATGCTTTGAATTTTGCTATATCTAAAATATCATTGTCGACGATGTTGACGTCGCAGTGAATTTCTGTCGTTTCGTAATTTGCTTTTTTATTTTTGGATACAAATTGATTGGTACCATTCACTCTATACACCAAGCTACTTCTGCCTTGTATCATTCCTTGATTCACCAATTTTTTGAAGGGTTCTGCTTGACTAACCAAACCTAAATCGAAGAAGATATTTTGCCATAAACGTGCATACAATAAATGCCCTACTGCATGCTCTGTTCCGCCGATATACAAATCAACATTTTGCCAATAGGCTTCTGCTTCTTTGCCTACAAATTCAATTTCATTCGTAGGATCCATATAACGTAAAAAATACCAACTGCTTCCTGCATAACCTGGCATCGTATCGGTCTCGTAGCCCATGCTTGTCCAATCTTCTACATTAGCTAATGGCGAGCGACCATCAGCACTAGGTTTAAAGCTATTCACCTCTGGTAAAATCAAAGGTAATTTTGTTTCAATATGTGGTACTTCCTCAATATACTTAATTGGAATCGGTTCGCCCCAATAACGTTGACGACTAAAGCCTGCATCACGCAAACGATAGTTGATTCGTCGTTCGCCTATCCCTTTTGCCACCAAGGTATCAATCATTTTAGTAATGGCTTCTTTGATTTCTAAACCGTTTAAAAAATCGCTATTGATGAGTTTACCTACCTTATCTTCCATAGCAGCATTGGGATACATGCTTCTATCGATCACTTCAATAATCGGTAAATTAAATTTTTCTGCAAAAGCTTTATCACGTTCATCATCGCTAGGCACAGCCATAATCGCACCTGTACCATATCCCCATAATACATATTCTGCAATATAAATCGGAATGGGTTGTTGGGTGAATGGATGTATGGCATATGCACCAGTAAATTCGCCTGTTACTTGTTTATTTTGTTGACGTTCTACATCGGTTTTACTTTTTACATAAGCGATGTATTTTTCGATTGCTTCTTTTTGTTCGGCACTGCAAATCGCTTCAATCATAGGATGTTCAGGTGCCATCACCATAAAAGTTGCCCCAAAAATGGTATCCGGTCTAGTGGTAAATATTTCAATTTCTTCCGTTGAACTCTGTACTTTGAACTCTGATCTCTGAACTTTAAACTTCACTGAAGCCCCTTCACTCCTACCAATCCAATTGGTTTGCATTTCCTTCATCGGTTTGCTCCAATCTAGATTAGGTAAGGCCTCTAATAATCTATCGGCATAAGCAGTGATACGTAAAAACCACTGACGCATTTTCTTTTTTTCTACTGGATGTCCACCACGTTCACTCAAACCATCTTTCACTTCGTCATTGGCAAGTACGGTACCTAATGCGGGACACCAATTTACTTCAGCATAATCGAGATAAGCCAAACGATATTTCATTAAGATATCGCTCTTTTGCTTTTCTGTAAAGCCTTTCCAATCGGCTGCTGTAAAGTTGTCTTTGTAATTGCCTGCAAACGCTGATGAAGCGATATTCCCACTCTGTTCGAAGGATTGAATCAAGGCATCAATATGTTTTGCTTTATTCTCTTTTTTACAAAACCAAGCATTGTATAAATGAATGAATAAAGTCTGAGTCCATTTATAATAATTAGGACTACTCGTATTTACTTCTCTACTCCAATCGAAAGAGAAACCGATATTATCTAATTGTTCTTTATAACGTTTGATATTTTGTTCGGTGGTTTTTGCTGGATGTTGACCCGTTTCAATAGCGTATTGTTCGGTAGGTAAACCAAACTCATCAAAACCCATTGGATGCAATACATTGAAGCCTTGCATACGTTTGTGACGAGCAAATATATCACTAGCAATATAGCCTAGCGGATGCCCAACGTGTAAGCCTGCACCTGATGGATATGGGAACATATCGAGTACATAATACTTCGGTTTATCCGATTTATTGGATACTTGATATAAATTTTGTGCTTGCCATTTTTGTTTCCACTTACGCTCTATCTCCGAAAAATTGAACTCCATAACCTTTATTAATTTTGAATGCTGAATGATTAATTTTTAATGCTTTCACGCCATGGCGTGACTTAATTAATTTAATTGTAAAGATAAATCATTTATCTGAAATGATAAGACTCTCGGCAGTCGAAATGAATTACATTTGTTGATGATGAGCCAACAATTTGATACGATACAAGAGCAACTTGAGATAGTTGGAAACAACTATAAAATCAATCGTATTGGCGATATAGATAAATTATTTGATGCTTTATTGGCGAAAGGAAATGATCATGCCGATGTACTAGATGAAAAAATTCCTTATTGGGCCGAGCTTTGGCCGAGTGCTATTGCTATGTCGACTTTCCTCTTAGAAAATACTGAACTGATTCTGAGCAAATCAATATTAGAGATTGGTTGTGGATTGGGCTTACCAACGCTTGTAGCAGGTGAGTATGCGGCTAGTATTCGTTGTACCGATTATATTGAAGAGGCTATTCAATTTGCGAAAGAAAATTATTTATTGAATCATACTTCACAAGAACCTGTACAATTTGATTTATTAGATTGGCGTGAAAGTGTTAATAGTACTGAAAAATATGATATCATCATCGCTTCAGATGTGGCTTATGAACGAAAAGCGTTTGATGATTTAGAAGCATGTATCCATGCTTATTCGCATGCAGATACCATTGTATTATTGAGTGAACCCAATAGACATATGGCTGTTGACTTTTTAGCTCGATTAAAAAAAGAAGGCAAAATCAAGAGTGAAAAATCGTATACCATTCCACTTCGTGGACTAGTGAGCAAGGTGGAAGTGTATACTTTACAGATGCATTAATACGAAAACGGATCACTGATAATCCAAAAATAAAAGCAACTTAGTTGCAAGAAAAATAATACAAATAGCCAGGCATATTTAGTTTTTGGGAAGTTAGTATAGATATAATTTCCGAAGATAAACATAAAAGGAAATAACACGATAATGAATCGCTGCATCGATTGTGTAGAGCCCGATAATAAAGGCAATAACAAAGAAATCCAAATAAATATATTATAACTTATCGGTAATTTTTTAAAGCTATATATTGCTACAATCATAATTAAAATCGTATACACCGAATTGAATTGAGCTTGCATTTCACCGCGTGCAAAAAAGGATGCATAAGGCATTTTTAATTGTCGCCACCAACCACTCTGCGCTTTAGAGAATGCGGTATAGGAGCCTGTCATTTCATGCTGATAATAGGCATAAGCAACAAAGCTTAAAATCATCACTAAAAGTAAACTGAGTTTTAAAATGGTCTGCAAATTTATTTTTGACAATTGTAATTTAGTCTTAGCAAGAATTTGTTCTTGTTCGAGGATGGCGATAGCAAAAGGTACTAATAAAATAATCCCATTGACTCTAGCTAAAGGCAATAATAGTGCAGGAATGAGCAATACATAATACTTTCCTTTTTGAATACTTAGAAAGGCCAATAATACTAAAAAAGTAAATATGGCTTCGCTGTAGAGCATCGAAAAATAATAATGAAAGGGAAAGATGATAAATAATAAGGTGCAATAAAAAGCTTTGTTTTCATCTTGAAAAAATTCGAATGCCAGCAAATAAAAACAAGTAAAACAGAGCAATGAAAAGATTAGGGCATGTATATATCCTGCTGTTGTAAAATTGGTATGAGTCAGTTTTGAAATTGCTTTTACAGACAAAGGATAGAGTGGAAAGAAAGCCCAAGTAGATTGTTCATGCAAAGAATCCACTTGTTTCCAATCGGCTTCATTCATTTTGGGATAGCCATTTTTGTATATACGTTCATACCAATCGGAATCATTGCGTTTGAACAATGAAAGACTAAATGCCTTATGTTCATTACCTTTCAAGATCATCTGCGGGGTACTTAGCAGTATAGAAAAATGAAAAAGAAAATAAGCGCACTTCACTAGGAGTGCTATTCCTATTATTTTAAACAGATTACTTCGATGAGTAGCTAAATAATTTGAAAAGGTGCTGCTATTCATCGAATGGAGTGTATGATTATAAAATATAGCCGTTCGCTTCAATCAACTTCGCTGCGATATTTCTTCTGAGTTTATTGGTATTGATAGCTTCATGTTTGGTGAAACGTTTTAAGCCCATCAACATCATACGCAATTCATCTCCTTCTGCAAAAGCAACAATCGCATGTTTACCGTTGATATTGATACGCTCCATCGCATCTGATATAAATACTTTAGTGATATCGATATATGTTTGACAAGCATCAATACCTTTTTTATCAATCAATTTTTGCGTACGTAATAAAGCAGATTCCATCACATAGATATCATTCATCACATCTGCTGCATTCATCAATATTTCTTGCTCTTGTTCTAATTGCATCATCAATTTTTGAACCGCTGCACCAGCTACCATCAATAAACCTTTTTTCGCATTGACAATCGCTTTTTTCTCATGATAAAAAATATCTTCAGTATCGGGCATTCCAAAATCAGGAATAGACATCAATTCTTTTTGAATCGCCATAGCTGGTGTCAATAAATCGATTTGACCTTTCATCGCTCGTTTAATCAACATATCTAAAGTCAGCAAACGATTGATTTCATTGGTACCTTCGAAGATTCTATTGATACGTGCATCTCTATAAGCTCTGGCTGCTGGGGCTTCTTCGCTATACCCCATTCCACCATATATTTGTAAGGCTTCATCTACCACATAATCTAAAGTTTCAGAGGCAATCACTTTTAACATCGCACATTCGATTGCATATTCTTCGGCAGCTCCTAATAAAGATTCATTGTTTGCTTTGCCTGCTGCATGCAATTCTTTTTCTTTTTGGTCTATCATATTTGAAGTACGATATACAGCACTTTCAGTCGTCCACAGACGAATAGCCATCTCTGCAATTTTAAATTTAATCGCTCCGAAATTAGAAATCGATTGTTTGAATTGTACACGTTCATTGGCATATTTAATAGCCACATCACATGCTTTTTTAGCACCCCCTGTAACGCCTGCAGCTAATTTATAACGACCGATATTTAAAATATTAAAGGCAATTTTATGTCCTTTACCAACTTCGCCTAATACATTTTCTTTAGGCACTTTTACATTTTCGAAAAACACTTGACGCGTGCTAGAACATTTGATCCCTAGCTTTTGCTCTTCGGCTCCAAGCTTCACTCCTTCCATGGTTTTCTCTACAATAAAGCCGGTGAAGTTTGTTCCATTTTCTTGCGCAAAAACAATGAATACATCTGCAAATCCTGCATTGGTGATCCACATTTTTTGTCCATTTAAAATATAATGTGAACCATCTTCTGATAGCATAGCTTTTGATTTAGCTGATAAAGCATCCGAGCCAGAACCCGGTTCTGTCAAGCAATACGAAGCTTTCAATTCGCCAGTAGCTAATTTAGGAAGGTATTTTTGTTTTTGTGCTTCTGTACCAAAATATAATATAGGTAAAGTGCCGATACCAATATGTGCGCCAAGAGTCACGGAGAATCCATGAGCAACCCCCATTTGTTCTAATAAAATAGAATTGGTATTAAAATCCATTGCACTACCTCCATAAGCCTCTGGTATGGCTGTGCCTAGCAATCCCATTTCTCCTGCCATTTCTAATTTAGCTACAGCTAAACCTTCTTCCATTTTATCTAATCGATCGAGAATAGGTGAGATTTCATTGGCTACAAAATCGCGCACTGAATCACGAAACATGATTTGTTCTTCTGTAAATTCTTCTGGAATAAATACATCATGGAATGATGATTCTTTCACTAAAAATTGTCCGCCTTTTAATATGTTTGACATTATTATAAAGTTTAAAGTTTAAAGTCCCGAAGCTTCGGGATTAGTTTAAAGTTTGATATTACTACTATTTTGCTAAAAACGGGTATTTATAATCTACGGGTGAAACAAATGTTTCTTTGATAGTACGAGCACTTACCCAACGTAATAAATTTAATTTACTACCTGCTTTATCATTGGTACCACTAGCTCTAGCTCCACCAAATGGTTGTTGACCTACTACCGCCCCTGTTGGTTTATCATTGATATAGAAATTACCTGCACTATTTCTTAAAGCAGTTGTCGCTATATCAATTGCATATCTATCTTGTGCGAATATAGCTCCTGTTAAGGCATACGGCGATGTTTCATCCAATAATGCTAAAGTCTCTTCGTATTTATTTTCATCATACACATAAATGGTTAACACCGGACCAAATAATTCTTCGCACATTGTAATATATTTTGGCTCTTTAGCTAAGATGACTGTTGGCTGAATAAAATAGCCTTCTGTTTTATCATATGTACCACCCGCAATAATTTCTGCATTGCTGTCTTTCTTAGCATTATCGATATAGGCAGCTAATTTATCAAAACTTTTTTCATCGATAACTGCATTCACAAAATTGCTAAAATCTTCTGTTGTACCTACTTTAATTTCTTTCAACATATCTAACATATAGCCTTTAACTTCTTCCCATAAATTGCTTGGAACATAAGCTCTAGAGGCTGCTGAACATTTTTGTCCTTGATATTCAAAAGCACCACGCACTAAACCCACCGCCAATGCTTTTGCATGAGCTGATTTATGTGCCATCACGAAATCTTTACCACCAGTTTCACCTACAATACGCGGATAGCTTCTATATAAATGCATATTTTCTCCAATGGTCTTCCACATACCATTGAATACGCCTGTACTACCAGTAAAATGTACCCCTGCAAAATCTCTATGAGAGAAACAAACATCACCCACTGTTTTACCACTTACATAAACTAAGTTGATGACTCCATCCGGTAAACCGGCTTCTTTCAATATTTGCATGATATAATACGCTGAAAAGATCTGTGTTTCTGCGGGTTTCCATACACATACATTGCCCATTAATGCTGCACTACATGGTAAATTTCCAGCGATAGCTGTAAAATTAAAAGGTGTAACTGCTAATACAAATCCTTCTAGAGGTCGGTATTCAAGGCGATTCCAGATACCAGGAGCTGAATCTGGTTGTTCGTTATATATTTCCGACATGTATTGTACATTGAATCGGAAGAAATCGATTAATTCACATGCACTATCAATCTCAGCTTGAAAAGCATTTTTACTTTGACAAAGCATCGTCGCTGCATTTAATGTATATCTATATGGACCAGCTAATAATTCAGCGGCTTTCGTAAAGATGGCAGCTCTGTTTTCCCAAGAAGTATTTTCCCAAGCTGTTTTAGCTTTTAATGCTGCATTGATCGCATCAGTTACATGCGATGCATCGCCTTTATGAAATGATCCTAAAGTATGTTTGATTTCATGAGGTGGATGCATGGTAGAAGTATTCCCAGTGCGCACTTCTGCCCCTCCAATATACATTGGGATATCGTGGTTTTTATTTTTTAATGCTTGAATGGCAGCTTGTAATTTTTCTCTTTCTGGTGAACCAGGTGCATAATTTAATACCGGTTCATTTTTAGCTGTAGGTACATGAAAAAATCCTTTGATCATAGTATATTTTTTTAATTTTTGGATATGCAAAAATAAGCTATTCTTTGATTATAATTGAATATGCTTTACGGATTATTATCCACCATCAATGAGGCAAAATGAATAGTACTAAATAGGTCGTATCACATCAAAAACTATTCAACCAAACACTTGCTTATATAGCTTTGTTGATTGCAGTATACTTTGATTATATAAAGACCTTTAGCTAAATTACTCACATCTATTTTGGCCAAATTCATCGACGTATTTTTAGTATCTAATAAAACGCCTGTATTGCTATAGATATAAATGGTTTTATCTCCATTAAATGGCATTTCAATATAAGAAATACTCGTACTTGGATTTGGATAAATATGTATTGATTCTTGTGTTGTTTGTATATTCTTTACAGAAGCTGTAGAATCATAAATAAAATTAGCGGTAAAAATAGTATTGCGATTGACATTGGAACGGAAAGTTATTGCATTTGTATCTGCAATAAACTCACTAGTATCCCAATTGGAGAAGACGAAGCCCGGATTGGCAGTAGCTTCAAGGTCGACTGAATTTCCATCAAAATAAATTCCCGACCATGGATAATAAGGAGCAGTCACTGTGCTGATTCGAACTTTACCTCCATTAGGTGGATTGACATTTAAGGTGATTTCAATTGGTTGTACCAGATTAAAATGATATAGAATTTGGTCTCTCACTACATTCGGACGTAAATCCATATACTCTGAAAAACGATTTCTCAAATCTCTAAATTCATTTAAATGTGTTGTTAGATTAGCTGTATCCGGATCTTGCCATCTCAATATCTGTCTATCCCATTCGGGTAATGCTTCCGTCCACATGTCTTTAAATATTGCTTTCATAGTATCGGGCAACATATCCGTATTTAATAAATCGGCATAACGATTAATATAAAAGTTTCTATAAGCAGCATTATCTAATAGTTTAAAATAGATATTTGTGTAGGTATAGCCTCTAGAACCATCCATATAACCAAACATATCATCCCAATAATTGCCCCAACCTGTAAAGCCCCATTCCATATCTTGTAATGCAAATCGCCATTTTTTATCTACACTACTCATACGAAGCAATTTCATATTATTCCATATCCAATCATAATTTGCCCAATAGTTTTCAATTGCCATATAATCAGCAAAATTTCGAGAGTCTAAAACGGTATTTACATTTCTTAAAAAATTCGGACTCGTTGTATCTAAGTCCATGATGGTGCGGTGTGCATCATACCAACTTTCGGCAGAGCCATCTAATGTTCTTATAATTCCTGCACCAGTACTATACGATACCGATAAAATATCTACGCTATCTTTATCTGCTCCATAATTATATTTCAAATACGAATCAGTATACTTTTCACGAAGCTCATATAATCCAAAAAATTCTCCATTGAGCAATACTACTACTGGTCGGTAAGCATTGTAAATAGCAAACGTATCTGCTCTGCTTACGCGCTCCATAAATGCTTCTTTAAAGAATATGCTATTCCAAAAATTACTACCATTACGTAAGTACACAGAAGAATATTTTTCTACTTCAGGTTTATCTGGAATCAATACACTATTCACTACTCCATCACCAAAATTATTATTATCAAAATCTAAACGAAAGCTACGTTGAGGATTTCCTCTACTACCACCAGCACCCCCATCGATACGAATAGATGAATTTTGAGAGGCAATTAATGAATTATCTGT
>CANHVE010000087.1 GCA_947464015.1 Saprospirales bacterium
AGCGAAGTACCTACTCCTGATGAATTAGCAGAGAAAATGATGCAAGGAAATAAGTTTGAACAAAAACTTATTGAGCAAAGAAAAGTGTTTTTATGGGGAGCAGTTACGGATGAATCTGCTAAAAAAGTAGTCGATAGAATTTTATACCTAGAAGCTATTGACCCAGGTAAAGAAATTAATTTTTATATCAATAGTCCAGGAGGTGTAGTTACTAGTGGTATGGTAGTATACGATGCCATTAAATTAATTACATCGCCAGTTAATACCATCTGTATGGGCTTAGCTGCTTCTATGGGTTCCATCTTATTGAGTGTTGGTGCTAAAGGTAAAAGACAAATATGGCCAAACGGTCGTGTAATGATACATCAACCAAGTATTGGTGGTGCATACGGACAAGCAACAGATTTAGAAATCACAGCCAATGAAATTCAAAAAACCAAAGAAATGGGTGGTAGAATTTTAAGTGAAAACTGTGGCCAGCCTTATGATAGAGTAATGAAAGATTTAGAAAGAGATTTTTGGATGAGTGCTGAAGAAGCCGTTCAATATGGTATTGTAGATAGTATCTCTTCTACTTTTTAATTAATAGTTATGTTAGATAATAATGTTGAAATAGCGAAACTTCAAAATGAAGTAATCAAATATTTAGGACTAGATCCCAATCACATTGTATATCATTTTTCCGAAAAAGAAGGGATCACTAAGTTGGCTCTTGTAACAATTAATCCTAAACACGAACAAAGTTTCTTATATCATACCACAAAAGGAATTGATAAAGTAGATGCCTTAAAAAAAATGTTGGAGTATGTTTTGCAACATCGCAAAAATGAAAACTCCTATACGTTGCAATGGATTAAAGATGGTGATGATGAACTTCATACTTCCTACTTTAGAGGAAATAATTTATATGAAATACTAGATAAGTTTTATTATGGAAGAGATATTGCTTCTTGTAAAGTGTTTAGTATTTATTTAAATCCAGTTTCCTAAATCATATAAAATAAACGTAAGCTTAATACATTGCTTCGTTGTTGACCACTAGATAAGTTTCCGTCAGGGAAAGATACTTTCCCTAAACCCACTAAAGAATAAGCAAATCGTGCTTGCACCCCAATTACTTTTCTAATTAAAAAAGTAGCATGCCCTACTACTTGAAAATCGTATGGACGATAATTGGCATTATAAGAATCGAGCGTTACGGTTTGATTATCACCATTTACATCTTTATAGTTTAAGTAAGGTTGTTTATAGCCTTGCGCATCGTAGATGACTTGGTTTTTACGAATCAATCCACCCACCGAAAAGCCAGCACCGAAAATGGCAATTTTTTTATCATGAAAATTAAACATTACCGGAATATCTAGATAGTCAAGAGAAATTGAACGCGAATTATATTTGGCATTGTTTAATTGGCTTTTAGCGCCTTTCATATTATACAATAATTCCATGCTCAAAGAGAATTTTTTCTTTATCATGGCAAAGACCCCCACTCCTCCATTGAAGCCAAATTTATAATACCCAGCCATGCGATCACCATCAATTTGACTCATATTAAAACCGGCTATTACCATCCCTCTAAATCGTCTATTAGAAGCTTTGTCATCAGTAACAGATGCAGGAGTTTTTTTAGTGCTAGTGCTTTGTGCAATAGATGGAATGCTCATGCAGAGCAATAAAAAAAGTATAAGCGTTTGAGATTTCATAAAAACCAGCGTTTAATCACTCAAATATACAATAATAGCAGTCATTAAAATGTAAAAATTTACTTCGATAAAACATTTATAAATGTTTAAAAACACTTCTATTCAGTACCAAACGAATATAAGTATTTAAATGAGCAAATAGGGTATAAAATCTATAGAAATGTAGATAATTCATGGTTTTTTGATAGTGTAATTATAGTATATTTGACATAGCATTTAATAGCAGATTTATTATGGTAAAATATACAAATACTACACTTACTAAAATTCAAGAATTGGTTAAAGAAGCAGGCTATGTATTGCGCTATGAAAAAGGTAGTTTTAAAAGCGGCTACTGTATATTACAAGATAAAAAAGTTATTATTATCAATAAATATTTTGAGACAGAAGCTCGAATCAATAGCTTATTTGAAATATTACCTAGTTTACAAATGAAGATGGAAGATTTGAGTGAAAATTCAAGAAAATTTTTAGAAAAAATCAATCAAAAAGAAATCGCTTTTGATTCAAACCCTTCTTAAAATTGCATACCCCCAATTCAAATAAATTACTCTTTTTAGGTACGGGCACCTCCACGGGTATCCCTTTATTGGGTTGTACTTGCGAAGTTTGTAAATCGAACGATAAAAAAGATAAACGATTAAGAAGTTCGGTGATTTTGCAACTGAATGGCAAACATATTTTAATTGATGTGGGTCCAGATTTTAGACAACAAATGTTTCGAGCAGCACAAACACGAATTGATTCTTGTTTACTCACACATGCACATAAAGACCATGTAGGAGGCTTGGATGAAGTTCGTGCACTCAATGTACTTACCCAAAAACCATTTGATATCTACTTAGATAAATTCGCTATTCAAACAGTTGTCAAGCAATATGATTATATTTTTGAGGGAAAGGATTATCCAGGTATCCCCAAAATTAATTTACATGAAATACATGAAAATGCTTTTCAATTACATGGTATAAACATTCAACCTATTCGTGTGATGCATTATAATCTGCCTGTTTTAGGCTATAGATTTGGTGATATAACCTATATTACCGATGCTAATTTTATCAACGAAGAAGAAAAAGAAAAAATCAAAGGCAGTAAAATTTTAATTTTAAATGCCTTGCGAAAAGAAACTCATATTTCGCATTATAATTTAGAACAAGCACTTCAACTAATTGAAGAAGTGAAACCAGAAAAAACATATCTCACACATATCAGTCATCATATGGGCCTACATGCGATGGTTGAAAAAGAACTACCTACAAATGTGCATCTAGCTTACGATGAGCTAGAATTAGAATTTTAAAATAACATTCAAATGAGAGAATGGATTAAAGCGTTTATGTTGATTAAAGCAACAGAAAGAAGGGCTATTATTATACTATCTGTAATTGTATTATTAAGCTCATTGCTTTTTTTCTTGTTGCCTTCCTTCGTTCAACCCGAAAAATCGAAGTTGGTCATAGTACCGCAACTTGAAAAAAAAATGCAAGAAACGCATACAGATATTACTACACAGAGTTATCCCTCTAAAAAAAGTATTTATCACTTCCATGCTTTTGACCCTAATACAATTCGAAAAGAGGAATTAATCGAAATGGGTATTGCTCCTAAAATAGCGAGTACCTGGACCAACTATACATCTAAGGGAGGGAAATTTTATAGCAAAGAATCACTTAAAAAATTGTATGGAATGCACGAAGATTTATACAATCGATTAGATTCGTATATCCAAATAACTCCTAAACAAGAAGTTGTTACTAGTATTCCAACACCCATAAAACAGTCGATAGAGAAAGTAATTAAATTAATCGATATTAATACGGCAGACACTAACGACTTCAAAAAATTACCTATGATTGGTAGTAAACGAGCTCAAATGATTATTAAGTACAGAACGAGCTTAGGTGGATTTATTGCATTGACGCAATTGAAAGAAGTCTATTCGATCAATGATACTGTTTATCAGCAAATTAAAGATAAGATTTATATCGATAAAAATTTCAAGCCAATGACACGTGCCATCAATTTAAATACGGAGTCTATTTTGGCCAAACATCCATACATCAGACCTGTTGCTAAAATAATAGCGGCATATAAAGCAGCTCATGGTCCCATTGAAAATATAGATGAATTGCGCAAAGTATATGGTATTGATTCACAAACCTTAAACAAAATTGAGCCCTATATAAATTTTGATTTAGAATAATAAAAAGTTTGTCAAATTGTACACTCAAATTCGTATCTTTGCCAACCAAAAATTCTTCATATCATGAACTTCGAACAAACAGACAGCGCTAAAGCAGTAGCACAAATGGCAAAAGATTTTGCTGAAAAAGAAATTAAACCATACTTAATGGAGTGGGATGAAAGTCAAGAATTACCGCTTGCTACATTGAAAAAAATGGGTGAGTTGGGTTTAATGGGGATGTTAGTTCCCGAAGAATATGGTGGAGCGGGAATGGGTTATTTTGAATATGTTAATGGTATTGTAGAGATATCTAAAGTTTGTGGTTCGGTTGGATTATCCATGGCAGCGCACAATTCATTATGTACCAATCATATTTTGAGTTTTGGTAATGAAGCACAAAAGAAAAAATATTTACCGAAGCTTGCTACATGCGAACATTTAGGAGCTTGGGCTTTAACTGAGCCAAATACGGGTAGTGATGCGATGCGTATGAAATGTACAGCTAAAAAAGAAGGAAATAATTGGATTATTAATGGGACTAAATGTTGGATTACTCACGGGAAAAGTAGTGATATAGTAGTTGCTATCGTTCGTACAGGTGATTTATTAGATAGCAAAGGGATGACAGCGTTTGTGATTGAAAGAGGAAATCCTGGAATTAAAGCAGGTAAAAAAGAAAATAAATTAGGGATGCGTGCTTCTGAAACAGCAGAAGTTATTTTTGATAATTGTGTAGTAGGAGAAGATGCTGTATTAGGGAATGTAGGAGAAGGCTTTCAACAAGCCATGAAAATATTAGATGGAGGTAGAATTTCAATTGCTTCTTTAGGTTTAGGTATTGCGAAAGGTGCTTATGAAGCCTCTGTAAAATATGCAAAAGAGAGAGAGCAATTTGGACAAGCGATTGCTAATTTTCAAGCGATAGGATTTAAGTTAGCAGATATGGCTACTCAAATTGAAGCAGGTGAATTATTGACACTTCAAGCAGCAGATATGAAAAATAAAGGCATGAAAGTGACTAAACAAGGTGCTTATGCTAAATATTATACTTCTGAAATTGCTGTAAGTATTTCGAATGATGCGGTTCAAATTTTTGGTGGTTACGGATATACCAAAGATTTTCCAGTGGAAAAATTCTATAGAGATAGTAAATTATGTACTATTGGAGAAGGTACAAGTGAAATTCAAAAACTAGTAATTTCTAGAGAAATTTTAAAAGGGAATTAAGATAAATCACGAATATACAATACAAAAAAAGCAACCAATTTAGGGTTGCTTTTTTTATTTGATAAGTTTTTATTTCATTCGAAATTTAATGTGGAAACAAGAGCTTATTAATATCAATAATAAGCATTACTCTTTTATACGAATATCCACTCTTCTGTTTTGTAATCTACCTGCAACTGTTGTATTTGGTGCAATGGGTTTCGTATCTCCATAACCTGTACTACTTAATCTAGATGGACTAATTCCTTTACCAATAAAATAATTCATCACTGATCGTGCTCTATAGGCAGATAAATTAATGTTTTTAGCAGGGTTTCCAATATTATCGGTATGACCTTCAATTGCAATATTTACAAATGAATAGGTCGTTAATAAACTTACCACTTCATCTAATACTTTATACGAACTAGGTTTTAATATATCACTACCTGTTTCAAATTGTATCGACTTAGCTGCAAAATCAATTCGTTGTTTTAAATCCTTGTTGTTTAATTGAGGGCAACCTGCATTATCTCTGCTACCCATTTCAGTTGGACATTTGTCTTCAATATCTATCACCCCATCACCATCACTATCTATACATCCATTTAATGCTAATGTGCCTTTCACATCAGGGCATTTATCATCTTTATCAGCAACGCCATCATTATCTCTATCTGGGCAACCATGCATTTCTCTAGTACCAGCATCTCTTGGACATTCATCTACTTCATCCACAATACCATCACCATCTGTATCAGGGCAACCTTCAAAGGCTTCAATACCAGCTATTGTAGGGCATGCATCTACCTTATCAGGAATGCCATCACCATCCGTATCGGGGCAACCATTATATTGTGCTAATCCATAAACATCAATACATTCATCTTGCAAATCGGCAATGCCATCTTTATCTTGATCTCTTCCTTTGCCTAATCTTACTACTATACCGATAGCATGATGCATATAACTAGGAGTACGATTTTTTCCAACTACTTTATTGTATGAAGTTTCAATATTAAATCCGAATTTAGGTGTCACCCAAATATTGGTTCCTGCACCCAAACCAAAACTAGCATTTGTTTGTGCTTCAAAACGTGTCAATCCAATACTTCCTATTACATAAGGATCAAACCAACATTTCGTATGTAAGATATATCCATTGGCAAATTTGTATTTTAAGTTCATATCCCAATCTAAGAAAAAAGTATTTTTATTGGTTTCGCTAGGTCTTCTATCTGCTATACCTAAAGAGATTTGAGTGCCTAATGCAAATGAATTACCAATAGATTTGTCAATCCAAAATTTACCTAAACCAGGAAATAAATTCCAATTTTTAACTTTGAAATATTCTTTAAAAAAAGCTTGATCGTTTATAGTCATTTGTGGTCCATGTGTTCCAAAACCAATCAACCAAGGATAGTCTTTGTTTTGAGCAAATATATGATTGGTACATAGCAAAATACTTACTAAGAAAAAGAAGATACTTTTTTTCATAATATTAGGTTTAAGTGTAAGTAAATATAAGCAATTAAGTACAAATTAATACTTAATTGCTTATACACATTTTGATAATTTTTTTTGTAGAAAAAATAGTTGATGTACTAGAAACTATATTAATTAGCCATTCATAGTAGCTAAGAATTCTTCGTTGTCTCTAGTGTTTTTCATATGTTGTAACAAGAATGTCATAGATTCTTCGGCATTCATATCAGCAAGGTGATTACGTAAAATCCATAAACGAGCTAATGTTTCTTTATCTAGTAATAAGTCGTCTCTACGTGTTCCACTACTGATTACATCTATAGCTGGGTAGATACGTTTATTAGAAAGTTTTCTATCTAATTGAACTTCCATATTACCAGTTCCTTTAAACTCTTCAAAAATCACCTCATCCATTTTAGAGCCGGTTTCGATAAGTGCTGTAGCTAAGATGGTTAATGAACCACCATTTTCAATTTTACGGGCAGCACCAAAAAATTGTTTTGGTTTTTGCATCGCATTCGCTTCCACCCCACCACTCAATACCTTACCACTACTAGGCGCTACAGTATTGTGTGCACGAGCCAAACGAGTCAATGAATCTAATAAAATCACTACATCATGACCACTTTCAACTAATCTTTTTGCTTTTTGTAAAGCAATAGATGACACTTTTACGTGACGTTCAGCAGGTTCATCAAATGTAGATGCAATTACTTCGGCATTTACGCTACGTTGCATATCCGTTACCTCTTCCGGTCTTTCATCAATCAACAATACTATTAAATAGATTTCTGGATGATTTTCGGCAATGGCATTGGCAATATCTTTTAAAATAGTGGTTTTACCTACTTTAGGTTGAGCCACAATCATTCCTCTTTGTCCTTTTCCCAATGGGGTAAATAAATCCATTAATCGCGTAGTATAATTAGAACCTTTTCTACTTAAATTAATTTTTTCATTAGGAAATAATGGAGTTAAATAATCGAAAGATACACGATCTCTTAAATCTTGAGGATCTCTACCATTCATTTTATCTACTTTCAATAAGGCAAAATATTTTTCGCCTTCTTTAGGTGGTCTAATAGGTCCATTCACAGTATCACCTGTTTTTAAACCAAATAATTTTATTTGTGACGGAGATACATATACATCATCAGGAGAAGATAAATAATTATAATCGGCACTTCTTAAAAAACCATAACCATCAGGCATCATCTCTAATACCCCTTCACCAAACACTAATCCATCTAATTCAGAAATATTAGATTCTTTTTTTCTTTGAATAGGAGGTTCATTTCTATGAACAGGTCTCGGTTCTTGATTTGATTCTTGGGGAGCTTGAGGTGTTTGTTCATTGGTTTGAACAGCTTCTTCATTTGTAGTTGAAGTACTTGTAGCGGGCGCATGTTGATCATTAATAATACCATTTTGATTATCGCTATTATCTACAACTACTTTTTTATGGATAGGCACTTTAGGTTTTATTTTTTCTTTGGCAACAAAGGCTTCTTGGTTTGAAGGGGCTGATTTTACAGGTGGTTCAACAATAGTAGCTACTTGTTTAACAGGAGCAGTTGTAAGAGATTCAGCTTCTTCCTTTTCTTCTTTTTTAGTATCAAACAAATTAGTTTCTGAAGGTTTTGTAGCGACTTCAGCTTCATTTGTTTTTGGTTTTCTAGGGCGTAAAATGCGCTCTTTTTTAGGAGGATTTTCGTCTTTGATTTTAGAACTATTAATGGCTTG
The DNA here is from genome assembly GCA_947464015.1 of Saprospirales bacterium. Taxonomy (GTDB): domain Bacteria; phylum Bacteroidota; class Bacteroidia; order Chitinophagales; family CAMDFR01; genus CAMDFR01. The sequence continues at coordinate 8,326 of CANHVE010000087.1, forward strand.
TGCATCTAATATAGCTAACACTAAAGCTTGTTTTTCGAGTTTTTTAGCATTTTTAATTTGGAACGAGTTTGCTATCTCAAGTAATTCTGCAGGGATCATATCATTTAACTGCAATACGTCGTAGTTGGACATTTAATTTGATGATTTTATTGAAAAAATAATAAATATTTATAAGTATTGAACAATTTGTATTTTTCTGGGTAAAACGGAGATTTTTTTATCTCGTAGAATGAGATTATTCTCTGAATTGATATTACAAATATAGGCTTTTTTTATTACAACTGACAAATTTTTATAAGAGCAATTTATTATTATAATGTTAGAATCAACTAACTATCTTTGTGCACTGAAATTGGAAATCGCAAATACACAAATTTTATGATCGAAATAGCATATTTAAGAGCACAACCAGAAGAAATAAAAGAACGATTAAAAGTGAAACATTTTAAGGATATTCACTTAGTAGATGAAATTGTTTTTATTGATGCAGAAAGAAGAAGTATTCAAAAAAAATTAGATGATTTACTAGCCAAAAGCAATGAGTTGTCGGCACGTATTGGTATTTTATATAAAGAAGGTAAAAAGGACGAAGCAGATACGTTAAAAAAAGAGACTAGCTCTTATAAAGAGGAAACCTCTTCATTAAAAAATCAATTAGATACACTTGAAAAAGACCAAGAGAAGATTGCTGTTCAATTACCTAATCTTCCACACAGTTCAGTTCCTTTGGGGAAAACACCTGAAGAAAATGTTGTAAGTAAAGAGTTTGGAGTTATACCTACTTTATATGCAGGAGCAAAACCGCATTGGGAATTGGCCATTGAAAAAGATTTATTTGATTTAGAATTAGGAGTTAAAATTACGGGTGCAGGTTTCCCAGTGTATAAAGGAAAAGGGGCACGTTTACAACGAGCATTAATTAATTTCTTTTTAGACGAAGCAAGCAAAGCGGGATTTACAGAGTATGTACCTCCTTTTATGGTGAATGAAGATAGTGCTTTTGCAACCGGACAATTGCCCGATAAAGAGGGGCAAATGTACTTTATGCCCGAAGATCAATTTTACATGATTCCAACCGCTGAAGTGCCTGTAACCAATATTTATAGAGATGTAATAGTAAAAGAAGCTGATTTTCCTATTCAAATGACTGCCTATTCACCCTGCTTTAGAAGAGAAGCTGGTTCATATGGAAAAGATGTGAGAGGATTAAATAGAGTACACCAATTTGAAAAAATTGAAATCGTTTGTATAGAGCATCCTGATAAATCATATGAACGATTAGAGAAAATGTGTGCCTATGTAGAGACGCTTTTACAAAAGTTAGAACTACCTTATCGTATATTAAAATTATGTGGAGGTGATATGAGTTTTGCTTCAGCACTAACATATGATTTTGAAGTATATTCAACCGCTCAACAAAGATGGTTAGAAGTAAGTAGTGTTTCAAATTTTGAAACCTTTCAGAGTAACAGACTTAAACTTCGTTTTAAAGACGAACAAACGGGTAAACCCCGATTAGCTCATACTTTGAATGGCAGTGCGTTGGCTTTACCTCGAATTTATGCATCTATTTTAGAGAACCATCAAACTGAAGAGGGAATTAAAATTCCTAAA
>CANHVE010000088.1 GCA_947464015.1 Saprospirales bacterium
AAAAGAAGTCTTAGAAGTTCCATTACATCATATTTTAGAAACAGAAAAAAAAATTATTACAGATATTAGTTCTTCCAGAGGAATGATTAAAGAAGTACCTGCATATGCTTTAGAAGATCGAATTGTATGGGGAGCAACAGCCATTATACTAAGTGAATTAGAAGCAATTCTTTTAACATATAAGGTTTAAAACCTGTCGGCAGATAATTACTGAGTCGATAACAATTATTTGATCTAACAAGAGCTTTTGAATTGTTAATCAACAAATCGGCTAATTAACAAATTTGCTAATCTGCTAATTTATTCATTTGCTAATTGACTCATTTGAGCATAATATTTTTTAATCAATACATTATACCCATAAACGCCAATACTATACATAAACGCCGTAATCAAAAGAATATAGCTATAGCCAATATCTAAACTTCTTAATAATTCAAAAATTTTAGCAGAGAAAAACCAAGAGCCGCTCCAGATAGAAGCAGTTAATGAACTTACTAATTCACGATTCTTTTCTCCAACATAATTCATCGTCAACTCAGATGTCATTGGCGCAGCTACATTCATTAATGGTTGACGAATGATGAATAGGAAGATAGCTATATAAACAGCATACCAATGTTCTTTATACCACTCGGTCGTGGCTAATCCAGCAAGTATTAATGTCGCGGCCACTTGCACCCAAGTAATCGCTACTTTATAACCGAAATTTCTTTTTACAGTGGGAATAATAAAAGTTCCTAATGCCACTAAAATATAGGTACTTGCACCCATCACAGCAAAGGTACTCGATTGCACTCCATGCACATTTTCAAAAAATAAATTGATAAACTGAATCGTTAAACCAGCCCCAATAGCAATGATCGTAGTAGGAATAAGAGTTGCGAATATTCGCTGCCAATCATAAGTTTTATAGACTTTACTAAGAGGTACTCGTTCGGAGGTGATTTCTTTATTGTTGATTCTAAATAAAAATATTAATCCAAATGCAGAAATAAAAGATACCCCATATAAAAAATTTCTATCTACTGCTAAAACAGGAACTATAAACTTAATTAAATAATGGGTGATACCTACTATAATCATTGAGAAAGTAAAGGTTTGAAAAGTAAGTGCCATCACTTCTGTATGAGTTTCGGTTTTACTATTTAATAATAAGTAGGGAGTAACGGTTGCCGATAAACAGGCAAAGGCTATACCCCAACAAAACATGGATAAAGTAATTAGTCCATTCAGTCGATGATCGATAGAATAGATTTCTAAAAATGCTATAACTGGTAAAAAACACATAGCTGTAATAAACCAACTTCGTAATTTTTTTCCTTTGATATATAAGCCCAACGGGAATGCAATCAGTGTAATAGCGATATAATTATAAGAAGTAAAATTAGCAATTTCAAAATCTTTATAGCCTTTAGAAAGCATAAAATAATTGCGCAGTAAACTAAATGAAGCATTCATCAATTGGAAGAAAAACTGTGCCCAAATGATTTTGTAAATATTACTATCTACTCGTTTATATGCTTGAATAATCTCTTTCACTAATTTTGAATAGCCTGCAAAATTACTTCAATATTTTCAGACTTAACCCATTGAATGCTTTTATCTTTTCTAAACCAAGTCATTTGTCGTTTAGCATAATTACGGGTATGTTGTTTGATTTTATCGATGGCTTGTTCTTTGGTCTGTAAGCCATTAAAGTAATCGAAAAACTCTCTGTAGCCTATGGTATCTAGGTTTTTATTAGGTAATAAAGGGAATAATGCTCTTGCTTCTGCCTCTAATCCTGCTTCAATCATGGCATCCACTCGATTATTAATCTGATTGTATAATACCTCGCGTTCGATATCTATCGCAAATTTATAAATCGTAAATGGACGATTTTTTTTATGTCCTGTTCTAAATGAAGAAAAACTTTGTCCACTTTGTAAAATCACTTCGCAGGCTCGTTGCACCCTACGAACATTTTGACTATCTAATTCATTAAAATAGGCAGGATCCTTTTCTTGTATGATGGCTACTTGTGCTTCATGACTGAGCATAGCTACTTGTTTTTTTATATCTTCACTGATTTCAGGCATCTCATCTATCCCATTGCATAAGGCATCTATATACAAACCACTGCCACCACAAAGAATGATGGTTTTATGTTTTTTAAATAACAAAGTACATAGCTCTAATGCTTCTTTTTCAAAATCAGCGATACTATAATTTTCATGAATAGATTGATGTCCGATGAAATGATGCGGAACCATAGCAAGTTGTGCTGCGCTAGGTTTAGCAACTCCAATTTCTAATTCTTTATAAAATTGTCGTGCATCACAACTAATAATTTCAGTTTGTAAATGTTGAGCTAATGCAATGGCAAGGGAGGTTTTGCCACTAGCTGTAGCACCTGCTATTACTATAAGTTTAGCTGTTTCCATGCACTTGTATTAATCCTAAACTTTTGCCTTTTTCTAACATCAACTGGTATGCTTCATCAAAATCATTTTTAATATCGCCATCTAATATCGCGTCTTTGATACAATTTTTAATTTCACCTATTGGTTTAGAAGGCTTGATGCCAAAGGTTTCCATGATGAGCTCTCCACTGATAGGAGGTTGGAAATTTCGTATATGATCTTTCTCTTCTATTTCTACAATTTTCTTTTCAACGATATCGAAATTTTCTAAATATCGTTTTACTTTCATTTTGTTTTTAGAAGTGATATCTGCTCTACATAAAATCATTAAATCATCAATATCATCGCCTGCTTCAAATAATAAGCGACGTATAGCCGCATCGGTAATATTTTCTTTAGTCAGTGAAATGGGACGAAGATGAAGTAATACTAATTTTTGTACATAACGCATCGGTGCATCTAAAGGTAATTTCATACGTTTGAAAATACCAGGTACCCACTTCGAACCTAAAAATTCATGTCCGTGAAAGGTCCAACCATGTCGCGGATCAAATCGTTTGGTAGGAGGTTTAGCAATATCATGTAGTATCGCACTCCATCGCAACCATAAATTATCGCTCATCTCACATACATTGTCTAGTACTTTTAAGGTATGATAAAAATTGTCTTTATGCGATAAGTCGTTGATGGTTTCGGTGCCATGTAAAGCCTGCATTTCAGGAAAAATAATCGCTAATAAGCCAGTGTCAAAAAGTAAATTAAAACCGATCGATGGATTTTTAGATAAGATGATTTTATTTAACTCTTCGGTAATTCGTTCTTGCGAAATGATTTTGATTCGTTCTTTATTTTTATGTATCGCTTCGAGTGTTTGTTGCTCGATACTAAATTGCAAAACCGTTGCAAAACGTATCGCACGCAACATACGTAATGGGTCGTCACTAAAAGTGATATGAGCATCTTGAGGGGTACGAATAATTCCTTTTTCTATATCGGCAATTCCATTAAATGGATCGATTAAGCTGCCGAAATTTTCTTTATTCACCGCAATGGCTATTGCATTAATGGTAAAATCTCGTCTATTTTGGTCATCTTCTAAACTGCCATTTTCTACTATTGGATTACGCGAATCTCGCTGATAGGACTCTTTGCGTGCCCCTACAAATTCGATATCGGTATCAAATGCATGAAACATCGCCGTACCATAATTTTTAAAGGTATGTACTTTAAGTTTCGGATCAATTAACGAAGCAGTTTTTTCGGCTAATTCAATACCACTTCCTATACAAACAAAATCAATATCTTTCTTAGTTGGCCCATGCATTAATAAGTCGCGTACATAACCACCCACCACATAAGTATCAACCCCTAACTCACTAGCTGCTTGCGTGATATAAGGAAAGATAGGATGATCTAAATGTATATGATTCGACAAATGAATGCTATTTTTTACAAAGGTAAGAAGAATTATGTTCTTAGACTTATCATATTAATTAAGAATTAATAATTAAGTCACGCTATAGCGTGAACTATTAATTATATCAATTAAACCACAAGTCATTCAGTCCCGAAGCTTCGGGAGAAACTTCCTATTTATTAGAAAAGTTATCCAACTAGTAGAAATATTTTTAATAACACTAAATAATATATACTATGAACTTTGAACCTGACTGCCGTAAGGCAGGCTTTAAACTTTTCCCGAACATTCGGGACTTTAAACTTTGAACTAAGAACTTTAAACTAATCTAAGATATCTTTTTTCACTTGACTGATATGTCGATAATACGCAATCATATCTGTTGCAATAAAATTAGTACAACCTAATTCTCTTAAAATAGTAATGAGTTGTCCGCGATGAAAAGTACTATGATTCATACAATGTGCTACAATCTCTGTAGTAGTTGAACTTTGCATTATACCCGCGATGGTTTTGTACGAACTGATTTTAGTATCGTAGGTGGGAACTTGTTTATCGAGAAATAAATAAAATTCTTCAGAAGAATGAATTAATCCTCTACGAATATCTTTCGAATCACCTTTGAAATTTTTGCTAGGAAAATCAGTAATCACTTCATCTTTTAATCGTGTGAGCCAAATATCTTGTGCATCCCAAATATGCAATAAGGTACTTTTGATAGAAGGGAAGCTATTTTTCACTTCTTGATTAAAAAGTTTTTCATCCTCAGGAATCATGCTCAACATATTTTGATTTGCCCAAAGATTATAATGCGCTAATTTTACTAGATATTCTTTCATTGTATTTGATGGAATGTATAATAAAACAAAAATAGTATTTTCTATATGAATGATAAATTTAAAAAAGGATTCGATACCATTTGTATCAAAGATGATAGTGTATATGCCCCTACATCGCACACTACGCCTATATTTGCCAGTTCTACGTTTATTTATGAAAGCGCTGAAAAAGCGATGGATGTTTTTCGTGGAAATGAAGAAGCCTTTATTTATGGTAGATGGAATCATCCGAATGTAGAGTTAGTAGAAAACAAACTCACGCAATTAGAATGTTATGCGATTGACGATCTAAAAGCACAAGGCTATTTATTCAGTACAGGGATGGCAGCAATTGCAGCATTGTTTAATAGTGTTTTGAAAACAGGCGATACCATTATTGCGCAAGGAAATATTTATGGCACCACCGTAGAATTATTAAATACCATTATTCAAGAGCGTGGGGTACAAGTAATTTATACCGATTTAGACAACTTAGAGGCCTTGCGTGAATTAGCTAAAGCTAGCAAGTCATTGAAATTAATCTATGCTGAAACCCCATCCAATCCAACTATTAATGCCTATGATTTAGCTGCGATAGCAACGATTGCGCATGAATGTAATGCGTTGATGGCAGTGGATAATACTTTTGCGACGCCCTATTTACAACAGCCATTTGCACAAGGAGTAGATTTAATAGTCCATTCAACAACTAAATTTTTGAATGGTCATGGAACTGCCTTAGGAGGATTTTTAGTGGGAAGAGATATTGATTTTATGAAGCAACAAGTATGGAAGCAACGTAAATTACAAGGAGCGATGTTAGCTCCCTTTGATGCATGGTTATTGAATCAGGGATTAAAAACTTTGAGTTTGCGTATGGACAGACATGTAGAAAATGCACGATTGGTAGCGATGTATTTAGAGACACATACAGCAGTGAATAAAGTAAATTATTTAGGCTTTGAAACACATCCACAACATGCGATTGCTTTAAAACAAATGCGTGAATTTGGTGGAGTGATTTCTTTTGAATTGAAAGGTGGATTAGAAGCGGGAATCCGATTGATGAATCGAGTGCAATTATGTACCTTGACAGCCTCTTTAGGAACAGCAGATACGCTAATACAACATCCAGCGAGCATGACGCATTTCAATGTGCCTAAAGCTCAGCGAGAGCAATTTGGAATAGGAGATGGCTTGATTCGATTGTCGGTTGGATTGGAGTATATAGGCGATATTATAAGCGATTTGGAGCAAGGATTAGCGTAACACTAAGAACAGATAGTATCGGATAAATGCAACTATACATTGACTAATTCCTAGAAAAGATTTATCTTTGCAGTCCTAATTTAGGTAAAAGTTCTTTTAATATTGCCCTGATGGCGGAACTGGTAGACGCGCACGACTCAAAATCGTGTACGAAAGTGTGTGGGTTCGATTCCCACTTGGGGCACATCCAAAAAAATTAAGCCTTGTATAAAATCTATACAAGGCTTTTTTATTTTAATGGCTTAAAATTAAGGGGAATATAGATGAAAAATCATCTGTCAATTGACAAGCAATTTATTTGCTAGGCTTAAAATCTAAAGAGAGTGAATTCACGCAATAACGCATGCCTGTGGGTGCTGGTCCATCATTAAATACATGACCTAAATGTGAACCACATTTATTACATACAATCTCATCGCGTATCATATTATACGAACTATCACTATGAGTGGCTACATTGGTGTCAATTTCATTATAAAAACTTGGCCAACCCGTTCCGCTTTTAAATTTAGTTGCTGAACTGAATAAAGGAGTTTTGCAAACCGCACAATAATAAATTCCTTTTTCGTAATGATTATCGTATTTGCCACTAAATGGAGCCTCAGTGGCTTTATCGTGACAAACTTTATATTGTTCAGGACTTAATTCCTTCCAATTTTGAGTTTTAGTTGTATCGCTAGGATTGCCAGCCATATTGGTATTTATGCCTGTACCAAAGCTTTTACAACCTACTCCGCTATAAATCAATAATAAATAAAATAATCCTCTCATTGCAAGCACAAATTTATTGATTATTCGTGCATATCCTATTAGCTAGTGCATTAAATAATGTTAAACAATTTAAGTGTTTAGCTTAAATTTGTAAAAATATTCAAATCATGACATTAATAGACGGCAATTTAATCTCCAATCAAATCAAGGAAGAAGTAAAAGAAAAAGTAAGTCAATTAGTTCAAGCAGGACATAAACAACCACATCTAGCTGCTATATTAGTAGGCAATGATGGTGCTAGTCAAACCTATGTAGGACATAAAGTAAAAAGTTGTGAACAAGTGGGTTTTAAATCAACACTCATTCGTTGTGAAGATACCATCACTGAAAATGAACTGATTCAACAAATTCACCAACTCAATAATAATCCCTATATCGATGGATTTATTGTTCAATTACCTCTACCAAAACATATTGATGCCGATAAAATATTATTAGAAATCGATGCTTCTAAAGATGTAGATGGTTTTCATCCAATCAATTTCGGTAGAATGTGTTTAAATCTACCTGCTTATATTCCAGCAACTCCAATGGGTATTATGACATTAATAGAACGATATAAAATTGAAACTGCTGGTAAACATTGCGTAGTGATTGGCAGAAGCAATATCGTTGGTAGACCTATGAGTGTATTGATGAGTCGCTCAGGTATTGATTGTACAGTTACCTTATGTCACTCCCGAACTAAAAATTTAAAAGAAGAATGTTTACGTGCCGATATTATTATTGCGGCATTAGGCAAACCACAATTTGTGACCAAAGACATGGTGAAACCAGGTGCTGTTATTATTGATGTAGGGATTACTCGTTTAGAAGATGCCTCTAAAAAAAGTGGATATAGAATAGTAGGAGATGTAGATTTTGAAGGGGTAAAAGATCAATGTAGTTTTATCACACCGGTTCCAGGTGGAGTAGGCCCAATGACCGTAGTATCTTTATTATTAAATACCCTTCAAGCTTCTCAAAAATTAATTTATAATAATTAATGTATCGATATTTAGTATTATTATTTTTCGCATGTAGTTTCTATGCTTGTAAACCTAAAACGGGGAATACATTAGTTATAGCACCCAGTAAAGATGCTATTATCAAAGATTCTGCGTATGCTAAAATGTATATTACTGCTACTGAGATACGAAGAGAAAGCGTTGATTATATCACTTTTGATTTCTCCTTATATAAAGAGAAAAATGCTGGAGTTTTAAAGATTTGTAAAAAAACTATTTCCAATAAAGAGTTAACAAAATCTACTACACAAATTCAAATTCAACCCGTTTATTTTACAGCCCAATCAGCTCATGCAAAAAAATATAGCGTCGATGTAAATGCCGATGAAATCAGTTTTAAAGAGGCTAGTATTTTTGCGAAAAAAAATGGAAATGATACCACTGAAGATTGGTATTCGGTTTATAATCCATTAAATGGTGAAATGCTTTTGAGTTTTACCAATGACTATTACGATTTGGTTATCCCTAATTCGAAAGAGCGAAGATATATAGGGTTTCAATCGACTAAAACGGAATTTAAATCAGGGAAAGAAACTACAGATCATTTATTAGGCAACTTATTTTATGCGTCTAATATGTATCAAATTCAACAACTACAAATTAAAGTATTAGATGAAAAATTGTATAAAAATTTCTCCTTGTATACTCCTAAAATGGTGTTGAGCACTTCTAATAAATCCTATACTAGTATTGATGATGGGAGACGTATCGCATTGATGAATATCAGTGAACAAAATACATCCATGGATTTTTCAAATATCGTTGTTGAGATTACTTTTTATTATGGAACAGATGCACAAGAATTGATTTGTTTTATCCCAATTACAGATGATAAATTGGATCTTGCCAATGCTCGTTATGATAAAAAATTACTAGAAATAAAATAAGTATGAATCAGCAATTACCAGTAATGGAACATTTTTATACGTTGCAAGGCGAAGGCTTTTATCAAGGTCAAGCAGCTTATTTTATTCGCTTAGGTGGTTGTGATGTAGGTTGCACTTGGTGCGATGTCAAAGAGAGTTGGGATGCAGCTGCACATCCTTTATATAGTATAGAAGAAATTGTTTCGTGGCCTGTACAAGCCAAAGCAAAATTAGTAGTCATCACGGGAGGTGAGCCAACCATGCATGATTTAGGTGCATTGACTGCAGCATTGCAAAAAGAACAAATACTTTGTAATATAGAAACATCAGGTACTAATGAATTGAGTGGTACTTGGAATTGGATTTGTTATTCTCCTAAACGATTCAAAAAACCATTAGATATTTATTATGAAATAGCCAATGAATTGAAAGTGGTGATAAATCATGTAAATGATTTACGATGGGCTCAATCACATGCCGATAAAATAAAAAATACTTCTTGTAAATTATACTTACAACCTGAATGGGATAATAAAGACTTGGTAACACCAGCAATTATCGAATATATCAAAGAGCATCCATCCTGGCAACTCTCTTTACAAGTGCATAAGTATATTCAAATTCCCTAAAAATAAGAATCCCGATATTCTCTATGAATGATCGGGATACCTAACCTTAAAACTACCTAACACTATCTAGTACGTAAAGAATGGAGAAAGGTTACAATTCAAATAAGAATTAATAATTAATAATTAAAAATTAAGTCACGCCAAGGCGTGAAAGAATTAAACATTAAGTATTAAGTAATAAGCATTAAGAATTAAGCATTTAACATTAAGAATTAAAATAAACCTTCCTAAAAATAAAAATCCCGATACTCTCTAAGAATATCGGGATACCTAACCTTAAAAATACCTAACACCATCTAATACGTAGATAAATGGAAAAGGTTACAATTTAATTAAGAATTATGAATTATGTCACACTAAGGAGTGAATAAATATCCATCCACAAGTCATTCAGTGCCGAAGCTTCGGGAGAAACTTCCTTATTGATAATCAAAATCAATTTGGCGTTAGCATATAAATCTTTATTAATAACTAGAAGTATAAGTAAGCATTAATATAAACCTTCCTAAAAATAAGAATCCCGATATTCTCTAAGAATGATCGGGATACCTAACCTTAAAACTACCTAACACCATCTAATACGTAGATAAATGGAAAAGGTTACAATTTAATTAAGAATTATGTCACACTAAGGAGTGAATAAATATCCATCCACAAGTCATTCAGTCCCGAAGCTTCGGGAGAAACTTCCTTATTGATAATCAAAATCAATTTGGCGTTAGCATATAAATCTTTATTAATAACTAGAAG
>CANHVE010000089.1 GCA_947464015.1 Saprospirales bacterium
ATGGTTTGTAAAATAAACTAGTTTATGTTTGCATCATATTTATAATTAAAACTAAAAAAAGATATGGAAAATAAAGAATTTAACTCGGAAAAAAGTCTTGAAATTATTAGTGAAATGATAGCAAGCACTAGATATAAATTTGCAGAAGATGGTTTTCATTTTTTATTATGGGGTATTATAATAGTAATTTGTTGTCTTGTGCAATTTATCATGATTGAATTTATGCAAATGCCAGCAGAAAGCAACTATGTATGGATACTTATGCCATTTGTAGGGGGACCAATTTCTATGTGGTATGGAGCAAAACATAGAAAAGCACAAAAAGTAAAAACCTTAATAGATGAATTTTATAAATATATTTGGATTGGATTTGGAGCAAGTATGTTTTGTACTATTTTTTTAAGTGTTAGCTATGAACATACACCTACACCTTTTATATTAATTCTTATGGCATTTGCAGTATATATTAGTGGAGTGGTATTGAAATTTAAACCATTAATTTATGGATCGATTGTATTTTGGGTCAGTTCAATTTTGATTTATTTTATGCCTTCAGATGGCTATCAACTATTGTTATTTGCAATAAGTGTAATGATTGGATATATCATACCAGGCTTTTTATTAAGAAATACTCATAAAACGAATACTCATGTTTAAGCCATTAAATCCTTTACTTCATTCAGAATTGCGATTAGCGATTATCTCTTTATTAATTGGTGTAAAGGAAGCAGAGTTTTCATATATAAAAGAGAAAACAGGCGCTACATCTGGAAACTTGAGTGTGCAATTAAGTAAATTACAAGAAGTAAAGTATATAAAAATTGAAAAATCATTTAAAGATAATTACCCATTAACAAAATGCTCTATAACAGAAACGGGCATACAAGCTTTTGAAGAATATGTTGAAATACTTAAATCATATATTAAAAAGTAATACTTTTAACCATTAAAAAATATAAAAAATGAAAAATAAATATTTACTTCTACCATTATTTCTATTTGCCACAATTTTAGTTAAGGCTCAAATACCAAACGCCAGTTTTGAAAATTGGGATACCATTAATAATACTTGCAATAGTTGGTATTCACTCAATGATGCATTTGGATTTACCAATACCTCTAGAGAAAATATTTCGGTAGATGGCAATTATAGTATTGGTTTAGTTTCACTTTCTGTTCCAGGCTTTGGTATTGTCCCTGGATTAGCAACAACAGGTGTGTTAAATACATTAACTAACACAGTTGAAGGTGGTTACGCAACTAATGAAAGACCAGATTCATTAATTGGATTTGTAAAAGAAGATGTATTAAGTGGAGATACTTCATCAGCATTAGTGATAGTTTATCATCACGGAACCACTAGTCAAGAAATTGGTAGAGGTGGTATTTATTTTACAGGTGTTACAACTGGGTTTAGAAGATTTTCTTTTCCTATTAACTATACTTCTTCATTGAGTACAGATACTATTTTAATTATTTTATCTGGAGGCAGATTAGCAAGTGTATCTGCCGGTTCGAAAATCACTATTGATCAATTAAGTTATTTTCCATCTTCGGGTACAGGTATAAATCTTCCTTTACAACAAGAGATAAGTGTTTATCAAACACCATCAGATATTGTAGTAGAACATGCAGAAAATAATTCACAAATTCAATTGTTAGATATTAATGGACGAGTGGTGAGCAAAAATGAGATGAATATTAATACAACTAATTTGATGAATGGTATGTATTTCTTACAAATTACCAATAGTAATTATGAAACATATTCTAAGAAATTGATTATTCAACATTAATAAAATCGATAATTATAAAAAAATGCTCATCTATAGGATGGGCATTTTTTATTTTATTGCTTAATGATTTTATTATTCATATAACATGATTTCGTTATATTATAAAAAGGCATAATTACAATAATGAAGAATAAAATAATTTTAGATTCTAATTTCAGCGCTATTTTAAAAAAAATATTCTAGTACTAAGAAAACTGAATTATTACTTAATAAGCAGTTTAATAGTACATAGAAGTGTATATTTACAACTTTATTTCTAGTATATGCAAAGGTATTTATTTATATTAATTAGTTTGATTTGTATGTTGGTTCTAGCTTCTAGTATAAATTCGTGCAAGCGATCTAAAAAAGAGGATGTTAAAAAAATAATTCAACAGATAAACGAAAATGAGCAGTTTAATGCAGACACTTCATTAGTATTCGATAGTTTGAAGCTTCACAGGTTTATTCAAGTTTATCCATCATTTGGTTATTTGAAAAAAGACATTCAATTTTTTTATCAAAATAGAAATTACAGTTTTGCCTGGTTTGATGATAAAGGGATGTTAGAACAAGCGTCAAACTTAATTAATCATCTAGTTTATGAAGATACGGATGAAGTAGATATTGTGGTGCCCTATCGACAAGAATTTATTAATTTAATTACAACTGGAATGCAAGATTCGTTTATGAATTCGAAAGATAGCATTACTATTTATAAAGAGTTGATGTTAACAGCACAATATTTTAATTATGCTAAACAAGTTTGGGAGGGAGCAGATGATAGTGCTCGAATAAAATCAGGATGGTTTATACCTAGAAAAAAATTAGCCTATTCTAGTCTATTAGATTCATTAACTAAAAGCAGTGTAAATATTTTTCAACAAGAACCACTATATCCTCAATATGCATTACTAAAAAGTAAATTAAGATTATATAAAACAATTGAAAAGAATGGAGGTTTTGATAGTATTAGTTCTAGTGTAAATAAGTATAAAATTGGAGATACCAGTATCGTGATTCAACAAATTAAAAAAAGATTGTACCTAGAAAAAGATTTGGCTGTCGAGAATAACTCAAATGTATTTGATTCATTGATGTTGAGTGCTGTATTAAGTTACCAAAGTAGAAATGGGTTAAAGCAAGATGGGATCATTGGTAAAACGATGATTAATCAATTGAATATTCCTATAAAGAAAATTATTGAAAAGCTAATTGTGAATATGGAGCGATGTAGATGGTTGCCTGCAGAATCATTTAAAGATTATTTTTTAGTAAATATTCCTGATTATAAATTATATGTATATGAAGCAGATACTATTTCATGGGATATGAATGTGGTGGTGGGTAAAGTAATGACGAAAACGGCAATATTTCATGGAGATATGAAATATATAGTATTTAGTCCACGTTGGACGATTCCTACCTCTATAATAGCATCAGAAGTATTACCCGCTATCAAAAGAAACATTAACTATTTAACAAAGAAAAATTTTGAAGTAGTAGATTTGAATGGAAATGTTGTCAATCCCTATACGATAGCATGGAAAAAATATAGTGCAAACTCATTACCTTATAAAATAGTACAAAAATCTGGAGATGATAATGCCTTAGGTAGAGTTAAATTTCTTTTTCCTAATTCATTTAATATTTACATGCATGATACGCCTGCAAAAAGTTATTTCAATGAGAGTACTCGTTCATTTAGTCATGGGTGTGTTCGATTAGCTGAGCCTAAAAAGTTGGCACAATATATATTACGAAATGATACCACATGGAATGAAATAAGAATAGATACTTCCATGCAACAAGATTCAGAAATTAAATATATCATACCACAATCTATTCCTGTTTATATTGTATATTTTACTGCTTGGGTAGATAATAATGGACATCTAAATATTCGTAAGGATATATATGATAGAGATGAACGATTGCTTGAATCTCTTGTAAAATAAGTAGTGTTTTAAAGTATCGTAATTTCGGTTCTTCTATTTGCAGCTCTACCTTCTTCTATATTATTATCAGCTTTAGGTTTGCTTTCGCCATATCCTTTAAAACGTAATCTTGAAGATTCAATTCCTTTATCGATTAAAAACTGATAAACTGCTTTTGCTCTATTTTGAGAAAGATCTAAATTTGCTTGGTCATTTCCAATATTATCTGTATGACCGGCAATTTCTATTCGTATATCACTACTGGCATTTAAAAAATTAACTAAATTCATTAATTCAAATTGAGCATCGGCACTTAATTCATTGGAATTATTACTAAAAAATAAATTTTTGATTTTATACGATTTCCCAACTTGTATTTCATCCATACCGAAATTTACTTTATTTGTTCCTTCGTATTTAGTATCATTAGTTTTGATAGTTTGAGAATTATAAAAATAACCTTCTTTGCTTACTAATAGCATTTGGTCATGATCTAAAGCACTTGCAAAAACATATTCGCCATTACTATCTATTTCGATATCGATTTTTTCATTGGTACGTAAATCTTTCAATTCCATTTTAGCATCTACGATAGGCTGTCCACGTTCATCTTGTATTTTCCCTTTCATTAAAAGTACCTTTTGAGGACGTGCATTTTCATATAGATCGAACGAATAGATATCCCAACCACCTAAGCCTTGCATTTTATTAGATGCGAAATAACCTTTTTTGCCATCAGTACTTACAAAAAAACCTAAGTCATCATTTGGGCTATTGATTGGAGAGCCAATATTTTCGGATTTTTGCCAAGTATTATTGCTATCTAATCGGGCATAAAAAATATCAAATCCACCTATCCCAATTTGACCATTAGAACAGAAGTATAATGTTTTATTATCGGTATGAATAAACGGTGATTTTTCATCTTTGGCTGTGTTAATTTGAGGACCTAGATTGATAGGTTCACCAAAATATCCTTTTTCATCTTTTACAATTTTATAAATATCTTTTCCTCCAAATCCACCAGCTCGATCACTACTAAAATAAACAACTTTCCCATCGCTACTCACACTGGCTTGACTTTGCCACATGCTGTCATTTACTCCAGAACCTAAATTTTGAACCATTTGCCATCGATCATTTTTGTATTGGGTAGTCCATATGTCACAACTTCCCATTCCTCCTTTCACATTACATATAGTTAAATACATCTGTTTATTGTCTATTGTTAAAGAAGCACCACCTTCATTTAATCCGCTATTAAAAGGCGATGGGAGTGCACTTCCTTTTTCGAATACTCCATTTACTTTTTTACTTAAAGAAAATTCTTCTACCATTTTTCCACCGGTAAATGCAGAAAATTTATCTGCTTGCTTAACATATTTTCTAGTAAATAATAATATTTCATTATCAGGTGAAATAATAGGTAAATATTCATCAGCTGTTGTATTCACCCCATCCACTGGTTTTGGATCGAATGGTACAGGATGGTTTAAAATTTTATCATAAAAATCACAGACTAGTATTAGGCTATCTGCTTCCTTAATATAATCTGGTTTATTACTGTTCGCATCGATAAATGCTGTAAATTTTTCTTTTGATTTTACATAATCATTTTGGCTATAATAAATTTTAGCCATTTTATATAGTAACATGGCATCTGTATTAGAACAGATTTGTAATGATTTTTCGTAATTTTCTAGTGCAGATTTAGGATTGCTTTTATAGTCAATTTCTCCTAGTAGCACATAAGCTTTAGCAAAATTGGGCTCTTTTTCTAGTGCATCGTTTAATTTTAATTTAGCATCAGCACCTTTGCCTGATCTAAAATCTTTAAATGCTAAATCATATAATTCAAGCGCTTTTTTATTATTAATTTGACATACTTCATCTTTTACTTCAGTAGTGTTTTCTTCTGTTTTAGTAGAATCAACTGGAGCATTTTCATCTTCCCCAAGTACAGTTTCAGTTGCCTTATTTTTATTTTTTTGGGCAAATAATGTGGTTGATGAATTAACTGTAAAATGTAAGATTAGTAAGCTAATCCAAAAGATATTATTTTTTATCATTATCTAATACTGCTAAAGTTAATCTACTGATACATACCATTTTGTCCTCTTCGTTTTTTATTTCTATAGACCAAATCTGTGTTTTGCCACCTATATGAATAGGAGTGCATTTACCATATACAAAACCATCTCTTACGCCTCGAATGTGATTGGCATTAATTTCAAGTCCAACGACACGCTGTTTACTAATATCTACACAAAAATAGCCTGCCACACTCCCTAAGGTTTCAGCTAAAACTACAGAAGCTCCACCATGTAAAATGCCATAAGGTTGAGTAGTTCTGTGATCTACGGGCATTTTGGCACATAAATAATCATCACCTACTTCTGTAAATTCAATACCTACATGTTTAGTCATATTATTACCTAATGTATCGTTCAGTATGTCTATTGATACTGGTGTTTTAAATATACTCATAGTTTTGATATAAAGTATTCAAAAATAGAGAATAATTTCTGACACATAAATAAAGTTTTAAGCCTATCTATTGTGTAAAAACTTTCTATTCTTTATGATACAATCCTCTTATTTTTGTTAATATGGAAAATGTGATATTATTTGACGATGATTTGATCAGAGAAAATCTTTTACCATTTACTTATACTAGAGCTGTTGCCGATATAAGAGTTGGTATTACAACCATTAAAGAAAAATGGGAATTATATGCCTCTAACGTATATATTCAAACACAACCTTATTTACAATCAAAATATGGACGTATTCCTGACTTAAATCAAGTTTTATATATTAATGGTGCTTTAATACCTACTGAAGTAGTTCTAGATCAAATAAAAGCACTACAAGAAAATCAATCATTAGTATATCAAAATACCATTTTAGCCTATAAAGGAGATAAATCGATGTTAACTTCTTTACAAACACATTCAGAAGTAATATTGCTTCAACATAAATGGGATATTTTTAAGTTAAATGAACAAATACTAACTCTAGATTTCAATAATATTACTGCAGGTAGAGTTTCTCAAAAACTGAGTGAAACGAATACTCTTATTGGTGATAGCAGAAAATTATTTATTGAAGAGGGAGCAATTGTAGAGGCGAGTATTCTAAATACAAATACAGGTGTAATTTATATTGGTAAAGAGGCAGAAGTGATGGAAGGTTCAGTTATACGAGGTCCATTGGCAATGTGTGAACATGCTGCTACCAAGTTGGCTACAAAAATATATGGTGCAACTACATTAGGTCCACATGTAAAAGTAGGAGGAGAAGTTAATAATTCGGTAATTTTTGGATATAGCAATAAAGGACATGATGGATTTTTGGGTAATAGTGTATTGGGCGAATGGTGTAATTTAGGTGCTGATACGAATAACTCGAATCTTAAAAATAATTATAGCGATATAAAAGTATGGAATTATGCAACAGATAAGGAGGAAAATAGTGGGTTGCAATTTTGTGGATTAATGATGGGCGATCATTCTAAAAGTGGAATTAATACGATGTTTAATACAGGTACAGTCGTAGGAGTTTGTGCCAATGTTTTTGGAGCAGATTTTCCAAAAAAACATATAGCCTCATTTACATGGGGAGGAGCTAGTTCAATGGAAGAGTTTCAATTAGACAAAGCATTTGAAGTGGCTGAAAAAATGATGGAAAGAAGAAAGATTCCTTTTACTGAAATAGAAAAAGATATTTTAAAACATATATTTACTCAAACTAAAAAATACAGAAAATAACAATGAGAAAAAAAATAGTTGCAGGAAATTGGAAAATGAATAAGACATATGAAGAAGCGATACAACTTATTAATGATTTGAATGCAGGACTAAATAATTTAAGTCATTCGACAGATGAAATTATTATCTGTCCACCTGCATTATATTTACATGAAGCAGCTACATTAACAAGAGATACTGCGAAAGTATTTACTGCTTCGCAAAATTGCCATACTAATGAAAGTGGTGCCTATACTGGAGAAATCAGTGTTAAGATGATTAAATCGG
This sequence comes from Saprospirales bacterium, assembly GCA_947464015.1. Taxonomy (GTDB): domain Bacteria; phylum Bacteroidota; class Bacteroidia; order Chitinophagales; family CAMDFR01; genus CAMDFR01. The sequence goes on from CANHVE010000089.1 coordinate 7,750, forward strand.
TAGGAGCTACTTATTCTATTTTAGGTCATAGTGAAAGAAGAATGTATAATCATGAGTCGGATGAAATGTTAAGAGATAAAGTGAATATAGCATTAGCAAATAACTTAAAAGTGATATTTTGTTGTGGTGAGAGTTTAGAAATTAGAAGTAAGAATGAGTATATAAATTTTGTAAAATCACAATTAGAAAACAGCTTATTTCATTTAAGTAAGGAGCAGTTTTCTTCTATCGTAATTGCATATGAGCCAATTTGGGCAATAGGAACGGGAGTTACGGCATCTAAGGAACAAGCACAAGAAATGCATTATGAAATTAGATATTTCATTGCTGCAAAATATGGTAGTGAAGTAGCAGAAGCAACATCCATACTTTATGGTGGTAGTTGTAATCCTAAAAACGCAAAAGAATTATTTGAACAAGCGGATGTGGATGGCGGGTTAATTGGAGGAGCTTCATTGGTAGCTGCTGATTTCATAAGCATTATACAATCGTTCTAATGCAGTATACCAAAATAACTATTCCTATAAGGGATACAGAAATTCAAGAGATATTAATAGCCTATCTAGCAGCATATGATTTCGATTCATTTGATTCTGACGAATTGAATGTATATGCATATATTCCATCTAAAAATTATCATTCAAAAGATGTAATAAACTGTTTAGAGAAAATAAATCAAGCTGATTTAAAATTTGAGGAAAGTATTATTGAGCAAAAAAATTGGAATGAAGAGTGGGAAAAAAATTTTGATCCTGTATTTATTAATAAGCAATTATCAATACGTGCACCTTTTCATGCTAAACAAGATACTACGATTGAACTCGTCATTGAACCTAAAATGTCATTTGGTACGGGACATCATGCAACTACATTTATGATGTGTGAAATTATGTTACAAATTGATTTTTTAGATAAAAAAGTCCTTGATTTTGGATCTGGTACAGGGATATTAGCTATTTTGGCTTGTAAATTGGGTGCTAAAAGTGTTCTTGGTATTGATAATGAAGAATGGGCTATAGAAAATAGTATTGAAAATGCACAAAAGAATGATTGCCTAAATACGCAATTTAAATTGGGAGAAGAACAATTGATAGAAGAAACATATGATATTGTACTTGCAAATATTAACAGGCATATTATTTTAGATAATATAAACGTTATTACTAATGCTGTTAAAAATAAAGGTATTTTATTAATAAGTGGAATCTTAAATAGTGATGAAGAAGAAATGACTCAAGAATTAAATAAATATAATTTTAAACACCAATATACTTTGCAAAAAGATGGCTGGTCAGCAATGTATTTTTATAAAAATTAATTACACATGAAAAAACTTCTTTTAGTAATCATAAGTATTTCTTTTATCAATTTTGTTTCAGCTCAAACGATGAAAGAATTTGATAAAGATCCGATCAAGTTTGTAAAAGAAATGAATGACTTCTTAAATATTACTAAGCGAGATGATTGCAAAGCAGCTGGTGAGAAGTTGAGCAATTTACAATCTTCAGGTAAATTGGCTGGAGAGAATATGACCAATATCATTAATACCGCCAATCTTCTTGCAAAGCGTAATTTAACTGCCAATCCATATTATATGGAATTTTGTAATACGTTAGATGTATTATATACAAGTAATAAAGATCAAGCGTATATAAAAAATTGGAATAGTATATTAGATCAAGTAATTTCAAATCAACGAGTAGGAGATAATAAAAAATTTATTGAATTTCTAAAATTTACAAACGGATTAGTTAAACAGAATGCATTGTTTAGTTCAGATTATAAGACCTGGTATGTGCAAACATCCTCCTATACAATGAGCTACGAAAATGGGGATGTAATTATTAAAGTACCATCGACGAACGTAGTAGGGTATGTTACTGGTGACTCCACTTTTATTTATGGTACTTCAGGTACTTTTCATTTAAATGATAAACTATGGGAAGGCATTGGAGGTAAGGTAAACTGGGATAGAGCAGGTATGGATCCGAATAATATATTTGCTACTTTCAATACCTATCATATAGATATGAATAAGCAAGAATATACTGTAGATACAGTAAATTTCGTATTTGGAATTTTCTTTACTAAGCCTATTTTAGGCTATTTTCAAGATAAGTTAATTACTAATGTAGATCAAGAAAGCGCAACATATCCACGTTTTAATTCA
>CANHVE010000090.1 GCA_947464015.1 Saprospirales bacterium
GCATCATCAATAATGGCATCAAAATTTGTAGTACTTCCACCCACTTGATTGACTAAAAGTATTTCAGTACTATCTGGACTAATCAAAGAAATTTTTAAATCAACTCTATACGTGTGGCTAATTTTAATACCCACATTCAAATCTGTAATCGTGCTGCTAATAGGGTAGTTTACTACTAAATCAGTATAATTACTTGTACTACATCCATTATCTGCTATATCTGCAGCAGGTGTACAGTTAGTAGTAATTCCACTCGACCAATTTAAATCATTACGTGTGAAAATTTTATAAGTATAGTTTGTACCATTACTTAATCCACTCATGATAAAACTATTTAAAGTGCCTTTATAAACACAGAATCCTCCGTCAAATGCAGTTCCATTGCCATACACGGTATCAGCTGTATATGAAACACCAGTACCAGTTGGTATTGCAGCACTAAAACTTCCAGCTTTAGCAAATACAAGTATATTACTGAAACAACCTATTGGCGTAGTCCATGATACAGTAGTAGCGCCATTCGAACAACTAGAAGTTGTAGGTGAAGTAACATTAGTAGGAATAGCAGATTGAATAGTTTGTGTGCCGCCAGCAAAAGAAGAGCCTGTTTTGCTACCTGCTGCAATGCTGAAATCTGTAGTGCTTAAGCCCGCAACACTAATGTTATTTAATGCAGTAGCGGTACAAGGTAAATCACATGTGATAAATATATAAGCATTGGTAGCATTTGCAATAGCTTGATTTGTAAAGCTTGGGAATACATGTGACCCAGCTGCTAAACTGGTATTTTTTGTTGCTAATAATATATCCGTTCCAGCACTAAAAATAGTATCTGCAGAATACCAACATTTGAAGTTAGTAATATTACTAGCCACATAAGTCCCACTTGTATTAATCGTCACACCCGTTAATGTAGCTGAACCAACCGAATTTAATGTGAATCGATAGATGACATTATTTGTTGCACCAGCAGAAATGTTAGCAGAACTAATTGCTGGGTTACTAGAACTTAAAGTAACTGTTGGATTTTTAGTGGTGGTATTTCCAATCAATTCAGTTGTATTATAACAAGTGCTTACACTTCCATATTCATAAATAGCTAAATGATAAGTAGTATTACTTAATAATCCACTAATTGTAGCACTAGTGCCAGTCCCTTTGTATACTACATAATTACCTGTTCCTAATTGGCTACCACTTCCAAAAGTAGCATTTGCTAAATACGAGAATCCACTTGATGGGTCTGTATTTACAGCTGATCCATTACGTGCAACAACTAATACACTATCGCCCGAACCTCTTGTCCAAGTTATAGTTGCTGTATTAGATGTAACACTAGTGGTATCAAATAGAGTAGGAGCAGTAACTGGAGGCGTACATGGAGGAGCACAAGAAACAGAAACATCATCTAAACGCCAAGGAGAAGTTGTACCAGACACTTTTTCAAACTGAATCCATACAGTAGAGATACTGCTGTATGCGGCTAATGAAACCGTATATTGATTATATGAACTAACAGGTACATTTGAATGATCATATGTTGCAATCGTTGTAAATCCAGTAGATTGACTCGTAGTAGAAACTTTGATATTCATCGTTTTTGCATTCGTATTGTTAGAACGTCCTAAGTAAAAACTTAAACTGCTTGGATTCGTGAGCATAACTGTAGTAAGACTACCATTATTCGAATTTAAAATAGCACTACCAGGAGCTGAAATATAATCGGCTGCTGTAGTACTTCTTGCTGTTGTTGTTTGTATCCAACCTGTAGGAGGATAAGTACCAGAAGTAAAATCTTCGAATAAACAAGGAGCTGTTAAAGTAGCACATGTAGTTTGTGGTGCTGATATGATATTATAATCGATACCAACACCGCTATTGGTATAAGTGAAAATTTTGAAAAAATAAGTAGTACCACTAGATAAGCCCGTTAGTGTATACGTATTGGTTCCGAAGGCAATATTTTTTGTAGTGGCACCATCAGCTTCAGGAACAGTATCGGTAGGAGCAGTGATAGCTGCATATGAAACAGTACTCCATTTGATTAAATAACCATCAGGCAATACAGCACCTGTAGCAGCTGACCAAGTTAAAGGTATAGTTGTGGTAGTAGTTGTACCACAAGTAAAAGAACTAGCTTGTCCGCTTGGTTCAGCTTTATAAGTATTAAAACTTAAATTAGAACCATAAGTAGTTACTCCATTGCTATTAGTGGCATAAGCTCTATAGTAATAAGTAGTATTAGGTGATAAAGAACTAATATTACTTGTATATGAAGAAGTACCACTGCCATTAGAAACTGAGTTGATGGAAGGAATAGTTGGATTGGCACTTGTGCCCCATACAACCCCTTTATCGGTAATAGTTCCACAAGTTGTACTAAGCGTATTACCACCACTTGAAGCAGTTGTTGAAGTAATTGCTGTTGCTGTAAAAGTTGTAACAGATGGTGAACCATTATCACCCGTACCACTTGTTGCAACTAGTATACTACTAGCACCTCCACCATTCACATTGATAGCAGTTGTATAAGCTATGGCTGCAGTCGGATTAAATTTTACATAAATAGTTTGTGAATACGCACCACCCCCTTGACTTAAAGTAAGTGAATCGGTGTAAGTTCCTAAAGCTGTGGTTGAATAAGTATATCCAGCAGCTTTTCCTAAAGTGATATCATTGGTATTTAAATCTGTACCTGTTATAGTAAAACTATTTGGACCATACACGCCATTGATACATTGTGTACCAAAAGCAGTTAAGGTTCCGGCAGAGAGGGTAGGAGTAAGAGGATCGATAAATGTTTTGGTTCCGGCAACGCTAATAGTACCTGTAGGTGTGCCTGATGCAAAAGTAAGAGTAGGATTGGTAGCTACTGTTAATGTTCTGTTTGAACCAGAAGTACCTGAAGCATCAGCTACAATCCAAAAATAGCCAGTAGTACCAGTGTTGATGGCTTGAGTTAGTCCGCTAAATGTATACGTACCAGCAGCGCCTACAGCAGTAGTAGCGATGCTTGATGCCGAACCAAATGTACTTGATGTGCTAAAGTATAAACTGAAATTACCACTTAAATCGGAAGATAAATACGAGCCAGATGTAGTAAATGCTAATGAATTTAGGGTAGCATTAGCAGTAGTTACAGCAGCTTGAAAATTCGATAATATATTATTGGTTGAACTTTGATTAATATTAGAAGCAGAAGTTTGTGAAGGAGAAGAAAGAGCGATGCTAGGAGTAGCATTGCTGATAACTATATTTCCACTAGCTGCGGCATTTACTATAGGTGAAGCAGCTGAAGCATTGATGGTGTAGGTTCCTGCGGCATCAAATTGAGTGTTTGCATAAGTAGAAATACCATTAACAGCAGCAGGATTTAAAGTACCAGAAATAGCGCCTGGTCCAGAAGCTTTAGCCATAGTAATAGCACCAGTAAAAGAATTGGCAATAGGTCCAGTAGTTGAACCTGAGTGTGCTTCACATGTATAAGTAGTTAAGTTAGTACTAACCGTTCCAGTTGCAGGTACACTTGCTAAAATCAAGTGAGTTGGAGGAAGCACACAGCTATTATACCAACGAATATTATCTAATGCGATTTGTGCTACATTGCCCGTAGAACTTTCACCATAAAAACGAAATGCGTTAATTGAAGTAGATGCAGCCAATTGTGCTTTAGCTAAATCATTACCAACCAAAACCCCATTCACCCATAAATCATAGGTATTAGCTGCAACTGAATATACTCCTGAAGCGCCATAAGTTACACTAGCAGTGGTATTATTTCCTACAACAGTTACATAGTAGGAAGTGTTTTGTGCAAATGGAGTGCCCGTAATACCTGTAGTATTCCAGTTTCCTGCATTTCTATTGTTGGTAGTAATAGCAGAAGAAGCACCATATATCCATTGGATTCCGGTGAAAATTTGAGTTCCTGTAAAAGTAGAAGATTGTGCAGACCCAAATGTGGCTCCATTCCCTGCAAAGAAATACCAGTTGCCACTAGCACCTCCACTTAAGTGTACTTCGAAGGATATAGTAAAGGTAGTAGCGGCAGTACCATATTCGGTACTTGTAATACCCACACTATTAATAGATCCTGTAGAAGGAGCTATTGCTAACAATTCTCCTTGTGTTCCAATCGATGTTCCAGGATTTTGTAGTGTAATAGTTCCTCCACCTGTGCCCACACGAACTCCACCAAAACCTGTATTAGCAGTTGTTGCAGTTGTTCCAGTAGTAGGATTTCCAAAGTCTAAAAAGCCATTAGGCGTTTGTGCATCTACTTGTATTAGACTAATTATAAGACTTAAAAAGATAAATAACTTTCTCAATTTGTATTGTATTTATGGTTTAATTTAGGGTGCAAAATTAGCTAGTATAATCCATTCAAGTATTATTTAAATGTGAACTAAGTAATAACATTTTATTAGCAAAAAAAAAGCATTGCCCTTTTTATATGGAGCAATGCTTTTTAGGTAGAAATTGTTCTAATTATTTTTTCTTTTTTTCTTCTTTTTTTGAATCTGCTGTATTTGAATGAACAGAACTGGATAGATTAGTAGTTATAACAGATTCATTCATTTGTTTATACAACAAAAATATCAAATATGCGATCAATGAAATAGGCACCAAACTCGTGAAGAATGAGATTCTATTTCTAGAATCAAAATGACTGCTATCATATTTAAATTCAATTAATTTAGCTCCAGCAGGCACCATCACAGCACGTAATACATAATTGGCTTTCATCATCTCCACTTCTTTTCCATCAATATAGGCTCTAAATCCATCGCCATCTTCTTGTCTGTAGTAGATTTCAGAGAATACTGCTAATTGATTGCCTTTCACATTATTTACTTCATATTTCACTTCATGTAAACCTTTGCTAACTAATTTAATGCTTGCACTACTATCAAATGTTATAGTTGGATTTTTAACTAAAGTACTAGCATATTTATCCCATAAAATAGCTGTTTTCTTAGGGTTCCAATTGATTGTATCTTTTTCATTGATGTCCATCGCATGCATTTCATCTAAGCCATTTTTTACCAATTTGTATTCAGGTACAAACCATGCACTTCCACATTCACCACCTAATGGTTGAGCAATTGGTCCTTGTGTTTGTCCACTTCTATCATTAGAAAGTATATATTTTGTATTTAACATTTGCCATACACCGATATTGTTTTTACCAATTTGATTTTCGATAAGCTCTTGATATCTTCTCAATTTAGCTGGATGATATCCACCTATCGATTGATGATAATAGGATGTAGGTCCGTCGTTGAATGGATTGGGTTGACCCCCTTGATTCGGATCACCATATAAATTAAATACTCTATAATCACTAGCATCTTGTAATATTTGTTCATCTGCTGTAGATTTTGTTATCTCGATTTTATCTTGAAAACTTGCACTATTTAAGAAACGATTATCTACTAACCACAAATCAATAATAATAATCAAGCCTAAAACAGGCACAAGTATTTTATTCGTAATTTTATCTGTAGCATAAGCGTAAAGTAACCCAATACCAATTCCACTAAAAACTAAAGCACGAATAATATCTGGACGCATTAAGGCAATACGATCTTCTTTCATCGCTTCTAATAACCATTTTGGTAGTGGTTCAATTTTACGAATTTTATCACCATAAAGCTCTAAGTCGCTCGCAAATGGCAACATAGATGGTCCTAATAATAAAAAGAATAATAAAATACCTACTAAGATTCCACCTGCAATATAGATTTGCTTTAATTTTTCTTTGCTGTCTTTTTTCGATTCAATAAATTCATAAAGTCCCCAAACTGCAATAGCTCCCACAATAACTTGTACCACACTCAAACACATACTCGGTACTCTAAATTTATTATACATAGGAAAATAATTAAAAGCTATATCGGTAAAGGCACTTAAGTTTTTTCCAAAGGATAATAATAAAAAGAATGCCCCTACAGCTAAAAAGGCATATTTGTTTTTGCTTTCAATAACGATAATTCCAAGTATAAATAAGAAAATAATGATAATACCTAAATAGTTTCCACCACTTACAAAGCTTTGCTCTCCCCAATATGAATTCGTTCGGTTTTGATATTGTTCGCCTTCTTTACCATGTGATTGTAATGCTTTCAAAGTGGCACTTTCATCATTAATTTGCGTTTCGCCATTATCGTCTTTTTTATAAATTAATGGAAAGCCTTCACCACCCATTAAATTTGGAATAAGTGCACAAAAAGTCTCTAATTTTCCATTGCTCCAAGAAGTGGCATAATCTTTATCTAATCCTTCTTTTACAGGTGTTTTTCCATCGGTTAATTCACTCACCCCACTACGAATTGTTTCTTTAGCAGAAACAATATTATTGAATAAATTATAATTACTCAATCCACTCACTAATGTGATACCTGCTACTACACCCGCAATTTTTAAAAAGTTAGTAGTGTCTTTTTGAATCAATAAAAATATCCCTGCAACTACACAGAAAATAATAATCATCATGATCATATAATAAGTAATCTGCGTATGATTTAATGAAAGGGTAATATTCATATAAATCAACATAATCAAACCACCTTTGATATATTCTTTGCGTGCTAAAAAGATTAAACCTGCAAGTACGCCTGGTAAACAACCACAAGCAAATACTTTCATCACATGTCCACCTTCTAAGCTCATGATATTAAACGAAGAGAGACACATGGCTATAGCCCCAAAAACTGCTAGCCATTGATTTTTTATGCCTATCGCCAATAATAATAAATAAGCAGCAATCATAAACCATACAAGTGTATCGAAAGAGAAGTTGCTATTCATAAAAGTGTTTCCGAATAAAAAAGGAATTTTATAAAACATATTCGATAAACTACTGCCATAACTATTAGGCATACCCGAAAACATTTTATTATTCCAATGAACAAATTCGCCCGTTTTTTCATAATGAACTTTAGCATCTTTAGAAAGTACATCACTTAATAGTACGTCATTAGCGCCTATGATTTTACCTGATAAAACAGGAAGACAATAGACTACGGAAACGACTATAAAAATTACTATGGCGAGTAAATGGAATTTTACTTTTTGGAATAGAGGATGGTTTAACATACGTAAGATTTATTTTTTTGTTTTTAATGAGTTATATGATCTTATACATCGAATTTAATTCCTTGTGCTAAAGGCAATGAATGTCCGTAATTGATAGTATTGGTTTGACGACGCATATAGGCTTTCCAAGAGTCAGAGCCACTTTCACGTCCACCACCAGTTTCTTTTTCACCTCCAAATGCGCCTCCAATTTCAGCACCACTCGTTCCAATATTTACATTGGCAATACCACAATCGCTTCCAGCAAATGATAAAAAGCGCTCAGCTTCTTGCATGTTATTAGTCATGATAGCTGATGAAAGTCCCTGTACCACGCCGTTTTGAATAGCTATTGCTTCTTCTAATGTTTTATACTTAATCAAGTATAAGATAGGAGCAAAGGTTTCGTGTTGTACAATTTCGTAATGGTTTTGTACTTCGGCAATGGCAGGCTGTACATAACATCCACTCTCATACCCTTTCCCTTTCAACACCGAACCTTCAATCAACATTTTACCACCTTGTTTTTTTATAGCAGCTAATGCTTTCGTGTATAGAGCCACAGCATCTTTATCAATCAATGGTCCTACATGATTTTTCTCATCTAAAGGATTACCAATTTTAATTTGTTTGTAAGCAGCCACTAAACGTTTTTTTACTTCTGCATATTTGCTTTCATGTATAATCAATCTACGTGTAGTAGTACATCTTTGACCAGCCGTTCCTACAGCGCCAAATACAGTACCTCTGATAGCCATATCTAAATTGGCATTTTCAGAAATGATAATCGCATTGTTTCCTCCTAATTCTAAAAGACTTCTACCTAAACGACCAGCCACAACACTTGCAACTGCTTTTCCCATACGTGTGCTTCCTGTAGCAGAAACCAATGGCACCTTAGTATCGTGACTCATCGCTTCCCCAATTTTAGCATCACCAATAACCAAACAAGATAAACCTTCAGGTAAATTATTTTTCTTTAATACATCTTGAATAATATTCTGACAAGCGATAGCACATAATGGTGTTTTTTCACTTGGTTTCCATACACAAGAATTTCCGCAAATCCATGCTAACATAGTGTTCCAACTCCACACAGCAACAGGGAAATTAAAAGCACTGATAATACCTACAATTCCTAGTGGGTGCCATTGCTCATACATACGATGTTCTGGACGTTCGCTATGCATAGTTGAACCGTATAATTGACGAGATAAACCAACTGCAAAATCGCAGATATCAATAATTTCTTGCACTTCACCTAAACCTTCTTGTAAAGATTTACCCATTTCATAAGAAACTAAGGCACCTAATTCTTCTTTATGTTTTCTGAAAGCTTTGCCCATCTGACGAACAATTTCACCTCTTACTGGAGCAGGTTTTGTGCGCCAAATATGAAAAGCTTCATTCGCTTTTTCAATTGTTTTTTTATAATCTAATGGACTTGCACATGCTACTTTAGCAATCAATTTGCCATCCACTGGGCTGTAGGAAGAAATGATTTCTCCATTCGCTTTTTGCCATTTAACGCCTGTGCTTACACCTGAATTTATTTTTTCGATGCCAAGCTCTTTTAATACCTTTTCAATTTTCATAATCAATCAATATTTTAAATTTCTAATTTTTTCAAATGGATTTAATAAATTTAAATCTAGTGTAAAGGTAATTCTTTCGTAAAACTTATCAATTCCAAAATTGAAATTTTGATTTTCTTTAATGTTTTTTGTAACTAATAATGGAAAATGAATTTCAAAGATGTCTTTTAATGCTACAATTGAAAACCCCGCTTCAGCTATAAATACTCCGTGTTTATAGGTGTTTTCCTTATAACTGAATAGATATCCAGTGCCTATTGTCGCAAATGGACGAATAGGTATTCGTTTAGGTAAGGATGCACTCACCCCCAAACTAAGTATCCATTTTGAACTATTGCCTAATCCCGTTCCAATCATACTCCTAAATCCGCCTTCTTTATTGGTGAAAACTTGATGTGACAATACTTTGGTGTATCCCGAACGATCTAAATAAATGGATTCATAAGTGAAATCTTCATTCATTTTACGAGCAAAATTTCCTACAAGTGGATTGCTACTCATCGTAAGGCTTCTATTAGGTGGGATGAAGCCTTTATCAAGGTCTATTGCTATATTTTTTAGATAGAAAAAATAGCCTGCAAAGAATCTAAAATCAACGGAGCATTTAGCTTTAAAATAGGAAATTGAATAGTTGGCGGTGGCTTGTAAATTGGCGAAATCACTGCTCGCTTGGATGGCAGTATTTATCTTATAGGGATTGATTTTTTGCTGTGATTTGAAATCAAAACTCAATTGAGCTGTTTGATACCAATGATTTACTTTTTCAGAATTATTGAAATCATTTTGAAATTCTTGATAAACGATAGAACTCATCAATGTAAGTGATTTCACGATAGGGCTATGAATCGACTTGTTTTTGAAAACGATTTTGATAGAAGGTTGAGCATTATAAAAAGCTAATTGCTTGGTTTTATTGAGGCTTTCGATATAATAATCGGCATAGGTAAATCGCTGTGCTTTTAGGGAAAGTCTTATCTCTTTTAAAGGAGTTGGATAGATATGATAGGATATTCGTCCCATACCAGTTGGACTTAAACTACCCGTGGCAAACATAGGAGCTAATTGATACTCAAATGCTGGAGCAGGAATAGGGCTATTATAGAGTAAAAGGCCTAGCATCAATTTGTCCGTTTGATTCCAACCAATTGCTGGCAGTATATTCAATTGTCGTTGATTAGGCGCAC
>CANHVE010000091.1 GCA_947464015.1 Saprospirales bacterium
GTAGAATCACGCGTATCGCTTAATAAAATTTTATCGAGATAAACATAACCAATTCTGGTAGCATCAGTACCATCACATACAGGACCGATAAGTAGATAATCAAAATTAGCAGGACAAATAAAATTAGTATAAAGCGTCACATTTGAATCTGTATTGAATAAACTTCTTGAAATAGTATCTAATGCAATTGCACCACTGGGGCAGAATCCAACTTGAGCAGCAGGAAGTGCACCATTATAACCATAAATAGCTAAATCACGTTCCAGGGTATTCGAACTTGGATCATTTGAACGTTGTATATCGATACTCAAATTATAATTTCTACCACGAATTAAATCGACACGCGTACCGATATATTCTTTGTATTTAGGGTCCTGACTTCCATCATTATAATTAAGAAATATACCCGCTCTACCACAACCTTGATAATATGTATTGGAGCATGCATTTCGAAAACAAGTACTACAATAACTTATTTTTATACCACCGGCAGCTATGAATCCACCGAAGTTACAACTGTTCCCTTCGTGAAAATAATCAGCGGTGGAGATACTTGGATTGAGCACATTGAACCAATGATAACTTTTTAAATATAATTGAGAGTGGCTTGTAGGACAAGTTGAAAATCGTTCGATACTGGGATCTTTTATACCACAATATTGTGCATGGCTGATGTAATAACTACATAGTAATAGAACCAATATGGATATGGTAAATTTTGTTTTCATTTTTTTAGGCTTTACTAATGTAACTATTCTTAGTGTATAAAACAAATATTTGCATAGTAGTACTTTTATGTATCGTATTTAGAAACTCAAATCAATCTAAATTTCTATATTTGTAGATCAATTTAAATAGGACTTTATGGACACATTATTAGAAAAATATAAAAATAAAAAACCCCAAATTGTATTTGAATGGAATGATACTGAAACGGATGCTCAAGGATGGGTAGTGATCAACTCCTTACGTGGAGGCGCAGCAGGAGGCGGAACACGTATGCGATTAGGATTAGATAAAGGAGAAGTAGAATCATTAGCAAAAGTGATGGAGATTAAATTTACAGTGTCTGGCCCTGCTATTGGTGGAGCAAAATCTGGGATTAATTTTGATCCGAATGATCCTCGAAAAAATGAAGTGATGCAACGTTGGTTTAAAGCTGTTTCGCCTTTATTAAAAAATTATTATGGCACTGGTGGAGATTTGAATATTGATGAAATACATGATGTGATTCCTATTACAGAAGACTTAGGAATATGGCATCCACAAGAAGGAATTGTAAATGGACATTTTCAACCGAAAGACAATCAAAAAATACATTTGATTGGACAATTAAGAACAGGCGTTTCTAAAAAAGTAGAAGATAGTAAATATACTCCAGACATTAATAAGAAATATGTAGTAGCAGATTTAATTACAGGTTATGGAGTAGCTGAAGCAGTGAAACATTATTATGCTACTTATAAAAAAACAGATTTACAAAATAAAAAAGCAATTATTCAAGGATTTGGAAATGTAGCAGGAACCGCAGCTTATTATTTAAGTAAAATGGGTGTGAAGATTGTGGGTATTATAGATCGTCAAGGGGGTTTAATCAATGAAGAAGGCTATTCGTATGAAGAAGTAAAAGCATTATTGCTGAATAGAAAAAACAATCAAATCACTGCACCGAATATTTTATCATTTGAAGAAGTAAATGAAAAAATTTGGAATATCAAATCAGATATATTTATTCCGGCAGCGGCATCTAAATTGGTTACTTTAGAGCAAATAGATGCACTTATAAATAATGGATTAGAAGTAGTGAGTAGTGGAGCGAATGTACCTTTTAGAGATAGTGATATTTTCTTTGGAGAAGTAGCTAAACATGTAGATAGTAAAATTGCATTGATTCCTGATTTTATTGCCAATTGTGGTATGGCTCGAACCTTTGCATACTTGATGAGCGATAAAATTGAAATCAGTGATGAGGCGATATTCAATGATATTTCTAATACGATTGGCAAAGCTTTAGAAAACTGTTATGCTAAAAACACCTCCTCTACAGACATCTCTAAAACTGCGTTAAGTATTGCTTTACAGCAATTAGTTTAATATTTATTTTATGTAAAAAAAAGCATAATGCTAGCAATACCATTTCTATTATTTTTATTGCTCATAGCATTAGGTCCAATTTTATTCCAAGATTGGTGGCATCGCTATTATAAACATACGGCCCTATTCTTTACAGTTCTAATTATAGTGTTAGTACTATTCTTTCAACAAGAACATTCCTATTCATTGATTCATACGGCGTTTGAATATTTGTCATTCATAACTTTGTTAGCCTCTTTATATTTTGCAACAGCAGGCATTGTCCTAAAAACAGATGAGAATGGAACTCCATTAGCCAATACTATTTTGCTTTTGATTGGTGCCATATTAGCAAGTATTATAGGCACTACAGGTGCAGCCATGCTTTTGATTCGTCCTTTTATTGGGATGAATAAAAACCGCTTACAACCCTATCAAAAAGTATTGTTTATTTTTATAGTTTGTAATGCTGGAGGCATGTTATCACCCATAGGAGATCCTCCTTTATTTATGGGTTTTTTAAAAGGAATTCCCTTCTTTTGGATTACGCTTAAGAACTTTCCCTTTTGGTTAGTGAGCAATGGATTATTATTAGCGGTATTTTACTACTTAGATAAAACCAAAAATCCGATACAATTTGATCATAATCCAGGCATTTTAAATTTAAAAATAGAAGGGAAAAGAAATATCAGTTTTTTAGTATTGACTTTATTGATTTTGTTTTTAGACCCGAATATACCAGGTATGGAATGGTTGCCTAGCCTAGCATTTCACGGATATAAACTCTCTTTTATTAGAGAAATATTATTACTTGTTTTAGCGTGGGCCTCCTATAACTTTACGGATAAAGCCTTGATGAAAAAAAATGATTTCACTACAGAACCGATTAAAGAAGTGGCCTTTATATTTTTAGCACTTTTTTTCACGATGAGTCCAGCCTTATTATTGATTGCACAATGGGCGAATCTACCAGCGGTGAAAGGATATATGAGTAATGATTTATTGTATTTCGCAACAGGTATATGTTCATCCGTTCTTGATAATGCCCCTTCGTATCTAACAGCCATGAGTGCAGCTATGGGGAGTGTTGGATTAGATATTAATCTTCGAAATGACGTTCTTTTATTTATACAACAAAGTACGTTTTCCAAAGTAGTAACGATATCAATTGCATCCGTACTATTTGGGGCTTGCACTTATTTAGGCAATGCGCCCAACTTTATGGTGAAAGCTGTAGCAGAGCAAAAAGGAGTGAAGATGCCCAGTTTTTTTGAATATATAATCAAATACACTCTACCTATTTTGGTCCCTATTTTAGTGGCGAATTGGTTGCTGATGAGGGTGATGTATTAGTACACATTTATTTATAAACGTAATTTTGTTTTTGCATTTTTAATAGCTCTTGATAGTTTTTGTTGGATAATTTTTGCTTCAGGCATTTCTGTTTTATAATTGGCAATTCGAATTCTTTTTTCGTCAATCATTAGTAATTCCATCATTTCATTTTGTTCATCAGCACAAAGAATAAGTCCTATGGGTAGTTCTTCATGCATGCGCATATCATTTTTTTCAAGCCATCTTAAATACAATTCCATTTGAGACTTATAGCTATGTTTGAATTTACCTAGTTTTAATTCTATTGCAACTAACCTATTCAAGCCTCTATGATAGAAAAGTAAATCTAAATTGTAATCTTCGCCATCAATTATCATGCGTTTTTGACGAGCTAAAAAAGCAAAATCATTTCCAATTTCGATGATGAATTTTTGAAGTTCAATTAAAATAGAAGTTTCTAAATCTTTCTCACTAAAGGTGTCTTTTAAATCAAGAAAGTCTAATACGTACTCATCTCTAAATACAATACTTTCACTAAATTTTTTGTTTTTTTCTAATAGTTTTAGTTCTTGTTTAATTAGTTTTTCAGGCTTTTTACTAATGGCAGTTCTTTCATATAACATACTATCAATTCGTTCGCGTAATTGTCTAACACTCCAATGTTCAATACTGGAAATTTGTGTGTAATACGCACGGGCTAAGGGATTTTTAACATTGATAAGTTCAATAAAATGACTCCAACTCAAAAGTGGCGACAGTGTCGCCACAATCTTATATTTCGGAAAAGCCTCATAAAATCTATGTATTCGGTGCAATGATGAAATAGTATACCCTTTTCCAAATTGATTTATCAAAAGTGGCGACAGTGTCGCCACAATCTCTGAACCATACCTTTCATCAATATTTATAAGGCTTTCAGCTATATGTTTACCAATATGCCAATTTAACAAAGTGAGTTCTTGATTTATATTTCTGAGTACTTTTTCTTTGCTATCTTTTATGAGCTTTGAAATTTGAAGGAATAATTGTTTACTCCTATTTTGAATTTGTTTACTATTTGTTTTGTTTAGGCTAATTTTTTTCATAAGGCTAAAATATGCCATTACTAAAGAGAAATGCATAGTTTATCCATTTTCAAATAGTTATAAATATTTATGTTCGTTTCATTGATTTGGAGTATGATTTTTTTGCTTGAATCTAAAAATGCTTATGAATAGATATTATTACGAAATATTGAATTTAATATAAAAATATTCTAGTGAAATACATTTCATGCACCCCCGATAGCAACTGATAGCCCACAGCCGACGGAGGAAGGCGAGGACTAGGAGTGTATAGCGGGTGATTTTTGGTGCCCATTAGAAGCTAAACATTTTCTTGTTAATGCCCTATTTATTTTACTATTTATCTTACCTTTGCAATTCATTTTTATAGAACAAAGCATATGACAACGTATATTAGAGAGATTGCTGCACACGAAGGGAAAGTGGTTACACTGAAAGGTTGGGTAGCGAATAAAAGAGATAGTAAGGGTTTAGCTTTTATCATTCTTCGTGATGGTAGTGGCTTTATTCAATGTGTAGTAAGTGAAGAAACTTTAGGTGCAGATAATTTTGAGCCGATAAAAAGATTGACGATGGAAAGTGCTGTATCGCTTACAGGCACTGTTGTGAAAGATGAACGTCAAGTAGGTGGATTTGAATTGCAAGTAAGTGAAGCAATAGTTATTAGTATTGCAGAGGAATATCCGATAGCTAAAAAAGAACATGGTCCAGATTTTTTAATGGATCATCGTCACTTATGGTTGCGCAGTAAAAGACAATGGGCGATTATGCGAGTGCGAAATAGAATTATTTTTGCTATACATAATTTCTTTCAATCGAAAGGTTTTGTGCAAATGGATGCGCCAATTTTTACAGCGAATGCTTGTGAAGGAACAACCGATTTATTTGCTACTGATTTTTATGGGGAGCCAGCTTATTTATCACAATCGGGTCAATTATATGGCGAAGCAATGGCGATGGCGCAAGGATTGATTTATACTTTTGGTCCAACGTTTAGAGCAGAGAAATCAAAAACACGTAGACATTTATCTGAGTTTTGGATGATAGAACCAGAGATGGCATTCTATGATTTGGATATGGACATGGATTTGATTGAAGCTTTTATTCAATATGTAGTTGCTGATATTTTAGCAAACTGTAAAGTAGAATTAGAAACCTTGGAGAGAGATACGACGATGTTGGAAAAAGTAAAAGAAAAATTTCCACGTATCACACATAATCATGCTGCAAAAATATTGAGAGGAGAAGTAGACGTGAATGGAAAAAATGCTTTGAAAATGTTAGAGCAAGATACCATTGATTCACAAACCAGAATAGAAGCATGTAAAGCTGAAATAGCAGAAAGAGAACAAAAAATAGCTGGTGGAACATTGAAAAAAGGAGAAATCAATTTTAATCAGGCAGCGATAGATCGTTTGAAAAATGAAATCAAAGATTTGGAAGCTACATTGGAAAATATTCCTGTATGGTATGCTAGTGCTAAAAACTTTGCTGACAATAATGATTTTGGAGGTAGTGATGAAACGATATTAACTCGTTTGTTTGGTACGCCTATTATGGTATATAACTGGCCAGGTGAAATCAAAGCCTTTTACATGAAAGCCGATAAAGACGATCCGAGTATTGCTCGTGGTGTAGATGTTTTAGCGCCAGAAGGATATGGCGAAATAGTTGGTGGTGGTGAGCGTGAAACAGATGCTGATTTATTGGTTAAAAAAATTAATGAACATCAATTACCAATGGAAGCATTTGGTTGGTATTTAGATTTAAGAAAATTTGGAAACGTGCCACATAGTGGATTTGGCTTAGGATTAGAGCGAATTGTTTCTTGGATATGTAAGCTCGATCATATACGAGAAACCATTCCATTTGCTAGAAGTTACGGAAGAATCACCCCATAGGGTGATTTTTTTTTGCAATAAACAACGTAATGACTTAAATTTACGTTACTCTATTTATTAACCAAATTTAAAGCTATGATAAAAAACTCTACTAAATTTTTTTACATTTTATTTTTCATCTGTATTTCAACAATCTATGTACGTGCTCAATCAGCCGTAACGGTTACTGGTACAGGTGATAACGGATTCCTTCAAGGAGTATATTTAGAAGTAGGAGTTTCCTACTGTGGTTCGTATGGTACTGAAAATGGATTAGTGGTTCCAGCGGGCTTTCACCCTAGATTTGCAGGTTCGGATGGCATTGGCTTTGTGGCTGATGTTGGTCGTGATGGTTGGTCGGCAGGTTCACCTGATTTTTGTGGGGATTATTTTTTGCCAGGTTCCCCTGTAGAAGGCTGGGGTATTGAGTTTGATGGAAATACATACATCAATTCTGATCGATGCGCCTTAAATGCCGTAACTGGAAATAATATATCGACTACTTATATTGCTGGTGAGTTGAAAAACGTATGGCAAGGTTCTGTAAGTGGTATGGATGTTCGTCAAGAGACTTATTTCCCAGATAATGCCTTGTACTTTGTGACCAAAATATTTTTTACCAATACTACTGGAACTGCTATGACAAACGTTACTTATGCTCGTAATGTGGATCCAGATAATGATCAACCTATTAGTGGCGATTTTACTACAAATAATACCGTAGTATCGCAACCTAATTTATCTAATTGTGATGCCCTTGTTACAGCAGTGGGATTAACTCCTGGTTGTTATTTAGGATTAGGCGCACGCTCGCAAAACGCACGTGTTGGGGTAGGTGGTTTTTCAACAGTTGGTCCTTTAGCAGATTATTATACTTCTTTAAGAGATACTACAACAGGTCACTTTAGTACTGCAGATGAAGCCATTTCTATTATGTTTAATTGGCCCACCATTGCGCCGGGTCAAACGGTTGTAGCGGCTTTTGCCTATGTATTAAACGCTTCTGATTTAGCTGTAGCTCTTGAATCAACAGGTGGAGCATTGATTTATTCGGATAGTGCAGATATCACTGCTTCATTGAGAGATACGATTTGTCCGAATGATACTCTTGAATTACGTATTAGTTCAGATACCAGTTATGATTGGATTTGGACGCCAAATTATAGAATAGATACAACTGCAGGAACGATTGTGCATGTATATCCAGATACAACAACAACATACACGGCTATCGGTATTAATGGACCATGTGGTATTATCACTAAACAAATTACGATTACAGCTAGTCCATTTGTACGTGTGAATGCTGGTCCAGATCAAACTATTTGTTTGGGACGTTCAGCTACCATTCGAGCAGTAAATGCTAGTTCCTTTACTTGGGCACCAGCAGGTACTTTATCTCCTTCTACTGGTTCGGTAGTCAATGCTTCGCCAAGCGTCAATACCACTTATATAGTCACTTCGAATTGTGGCCAGGATACAGTGACGATAAATGTAGTACCGAATTATGCCATTCAGTTATCAAAAGATACCGCTATCTGTTTAGGCCAAAGGACACCTTTATCAGTATCCGTTATACCAGCACAGCCTTTCACATTTGATTGGAGTAATGGTTGGACTTTAAGCGATTCGTTAATTACGAATCCTATAGCTACACCAACAGGCAATACAAGATATAATATACACTTAGAATCAGTGGCTGGTTGTGTGCGTGATACCTTTATCAATGTAAATATTAGAGGGGTATTCCCTATTGTAAATATAGAAGGTAAGTCACCTATTTGTTATGGTGACACCACTACTTTCTATGCCAATGCTTTCAATCCTCAATGTGTAAAATATACTCAGTCGAGAGAAGCCTATGCTCCAATACTTGGCTTGGGTATGAATTTACCTATAGAGAATGATTCAACAGCTAGAATTCCTTTAGGATTTCATTTTAATTTCTTCTGTAACTCCTATGATTCAATTACGGTAAATGATAAAGGATATTTGACATTTAGTAGAGAATCATCAGGTGTTTTTGGACCTAATTTTATTCCAAATACATTTGCACCAAACGATATGATTGCATTTGCATGGAATGATTATGATCCTAATTTAGGAGGTAGTATTGATTATGCAACTATTGGTGCAGCACCTAATAGAAAATTTGTCATAAACTTCGTCAATCAACGTCAACCGTTTATTGCACCTACAGATACATCATTAACTTGTCAGATTATTTTATATGAGGGAACCAATATCATAGAAATTCATACCTTGTTTGCTAATAACGTTTTCTGTTCACAAGGGATAGAAGATAATACAGGTACTAACTTTTTAGTTGTAGCTGGAAGAAATTTTGTGAATTTAAATTTTAGAAGCCCTGAGTGTAGAAGATTAGTTCCAACCAATTTAGTAGGTCCTACAACCTATTCATGGACGCCTACTACGGTAGTAACACCAGCGAATACTAATCCAACTACTATATATACAACAAGTCCTGTTACCGTAAGTGTAACCGTTTCAGATAATGGCTGTTCTACTACAGCAAGTAAGATTTTAAGTGTTGATTCCTCTTTACAGATATATGATATTTCTCATGATACAACGCTTTGCTCGAATCAATTGTATCCATTATATGTGAGAGCATATAGAGATAGTATTACAGATTATGTAACCGATTGTAGCAAGTATACGGTTGCTTCAGTTCCATATGCACTTATTACAGGTAGTGGAACATCAGTAGATTTATTTGATCCATCTTATACATTTATCGATTTAGATAATGGAGTTTCTAGAGCATTACCAATTGGATTTAATTTCCCATTCTATTGTTCGTCTTATGATAGTTTATATATCAGTGGGAATGGATATGTAAGTTTTGCTAATCCAGGATTTGGTGGCGCAGGTTCTCAATTTATTCCAAATCCATTTGCACCGAATGGTGTAATAGGTGTATGTTGGGATGAATTAGATATGAACTTAGGAGGAGCCATCAATTATAGAACCATCGGTACAGCACCAAACAGGCAAATGATTATCAATTTTGAAGATATACAAATGTTGTTTGGAGGAGCATATAAAGGTCAATTGATATTGAATGAAGCAGATAGTAGTATTGTTATTTATCATACTTATGCATCAGGTGCGTTCTTTAGTACTTGTGGGGTAGAAGATAATACCGGCACCGAAGCGACACCAGCACCAGGTCGTAATCAATCATTCTGGAATCTTTTTGTACCAGAAGGTTGGAAATTTAAACCAAATGTAAATATTGATCCGGCACGTACCTTGACTTATTCATGGACGCCAACTACTACTTTAACAGCTCCAAATACATCCGATCCAATTGCTAATGTAAATGGTTCAACTACGTATTTTGTAGAAGTAAATGATGGTTTGTGTAAGCAAAAAAGAGCGGTAAATATCAATGTAAGTCCATTGCAAGTA
>CANHVE010000092.1 GCA_947464015.1 Saprospirales bacterium
AAAATTAAAGTTATTGATGGACGTGAAGTAGAAGAAATTACTATAAAATCTCTAACCAAGGGAATTGTTGCTAATTCAGATGTTTCTAGTAAAAAACTAGGTATTAGCTTTGAAATAAACGACAATTATTATTTGAGCTTTGGCGAAAATCCAAAATTTAATAATAAATATTGCTTGTTTGCTAGTAATTGGGGTAACAATTTAGGAGAAGTAACGTATAACGGAGAAAAGTATAATACCCCTACTCAAAGCGGCAGAGTTTATTTATTAGTAGATGTTAGAAAACTTCAAAAATTAAATACTAAAACTAGAGTTGCTAAGGGAAGGAAAATAAAGTAATTTCCTATGAAAACCTATTTTTTATTGTTTTTAGTATCTATTGCATGTGTAAGTAAAGCCCAAACATTTAGTATGAATGATGCTGAAAAGAAAACCATTAAAAATGATAAATACATCGACGGTGTTTATGAAGGTACCTTAGATGAGAATGGCAGAAAATCTGGATATGGTATAGCTCGAAGCACTCAAGGGTATACGTATGAAGGGAATTGGGAGAAAGATGTCAGAAATGGGTTTGGTAGAGCTATTTTTGCTAATGGAGATAGATACGAAGGGAATTGGAAAGACAATAAACGAGATGGAAATGGGGTTTATCTTTTCAATACTGGCGACAAATATGAAGGTTCTTTTGTTAACAATACTATACAAGGAAAAGGAGTATTTTTTTATCAATCAGGCGATAAGTTAGAAGGATATTTTGAAAATGGTAAAATTGTAGGAATCGGTATAGCATCGTATTCAAATGGCGACAAATATGAAGGAGCTTTTGTCAATGGTCAAAAATCAGGAGAAGGAACCTATTATTATAAAGATGGCAGAGTTTACAAAGGTCCATTTGAAATGAATACTAAAACAGGTTCGGGCAAACTAATTTTCCCTGATGGTAGTACTTATGAAGGTAATTTTTTAAATAATAAAAGAACGGGCTTAGGAAAGTACATATATACAAATGGTGATTATTATGAAGGTAATTTTCTAGATGGTAAATTTGAAGGGCAAGGCACTTATTATTTTACTAATGGAGATAAATATACAGGAAATTGGAAATCAAATAATAAAGATGGAGAAGGGATTTATTATTTTGCCAATGGAGAAACACTTTCTAAATCTTACACGAATGGGGTTGAGATAAAATAAATTTTTATTTGATACAAATTGTTGTATCTTTGCATCACAGATTATTGAAGAAGAAAGAGGGGACTTTAGTCCCCTCTTTCATTTTAAAAAATTATCGGATGAAAAACGCTTCAGAAAAAATAAGCGATTTTTTACTTCCCAAACTAAAAGAAGAAAATTTATTTTTGGTAGAAGTAAAAGTGCTACAAAATAAAAGGATACAAATATTTGTTGATGGACAGGAAAATGTAACAATTAATCAATGTGCCTCCATAAGCAGATTTATTGAGCCTTTTTTAGATGCAGGAGGGATAGTTCCTTTGGATTATCAATTAGAGGTTTCAAGTCCTGGGATGAGCAATCCACTGCGTGTTCCTATGCAATACAAAAAAAGAATTGGCAGATCGTTAGATATTGTACTAACTAATGGAATAAAAATAAACGCAATATTAAAAGACGCTGATGATGAAAAAATTATTATTGAGAAAAAAATAGAAAGTACTAAAAACAAAAAAGAAGTGCCATCAATTATAGAGACACAAGAATTAAAATATACAGATATAAAATCAGCAGTATTAGAAATAAAATTCAAATAATTATAACAAATAAAAAATTTCAAAATCAAAAAATCAAAAAAAAATGAACAGTATAGAGTTGATAGACTCGTTTTCAGAGTTTAAAGAGTTTAAAAATATCGATAGACCAACAATGATGAAGGTTTTAGAAGATGTATTCAGAACACTTTTAAAAAAGAAATATGGCAACACAGACAATTTTGATATAATTGTGAATACTGATAAAGGGGACTTAGAAATTTGGCGAAGAAGAGAAATTGTAGAAAATGGAATGGTAGAAGATGAATTAACTCAAGTGGCATTAAATGAAGCATTAAAAACAGATGCTGATTATAGTGTAGGTGATGAGTTATACGAGGAAGTAACATTAGGAAGTTTTGGAAGAAGATCGGTTTTAGCAGCTAGACAAACATTAGCTTCTAGAGTATTAGAATTAGAAAAAGATGAAGTATATAAAAAATATAAAGATAGAGTTGGTGAAATAATTTCTGGTGAAGTTTATCAAGTATGGAAAAAAGAAATTTTAATTCTTGATGATGAAGGCAATGAATTGTTATTACCAAAAA
The DNA here is from genome assembly GCA_947464015.1 of Saprospirales bacterium. Lineage (GTDB taxonomy): Bacteria > Bacteroidota > Bacteroidia > Chitinophagales > CAMDFR01 > CAMDFR01. The sequence goes on from CANHVE010000092.1 coordinate 2,318, forward strand.
GCGAACAAATACGTACCGATTTCTATAAAAAAGGGGATACATTACGTGCTGTAATTAAAAAGGTAGATATGCGTAACAGCAGTCCTGTTATTATTTTATCTCGTACTGATAGCGCTTTTTTAGCAAAATTAATGGAGAATGAAGTACCTGAGATTTTTGATGGATTAATTACGATTAAAAAAATAGTAAGAGAACCTGGCGAAAAAGCAAAAGTAGCTGTTGAGTCATATGATGATAGAATAGATCCAGTTGGTGCTTGTGTAGGTATGAAAGGATCAAGAATTCATGGTATAGTAAGAGAGTTGAAAAACGAAAATATCGATATCGTAAACTATACAAATAATTTAAATCTATATGTACAAAGAGCATTGGCTCCTGCTAAGATAGATTCATTAAACATTAATGAAAACACTAAACAAATCTCCGTTTACTTAAAACCAGATCAAGTTTCTTTAGCTATCGGTAAAAGAGGTTTAAATATTAAACTTGCTAGTAAATTAGTTGGATATGAAATAGATGTTTATAGAGATACTGTTGAAACACAAGATGAGTTTGATATCGATTTAGAAGAGTTTGCAGATGAAATTGATGCATGGGTAATTGAGATGCTTAAAGCAGTTGGATATGATACTGCAAGAAGTATTTTGGATGTGGATCCTATAGAAGTAGCTAAGCGAGCAGACTTAGAAGATGAAACAGTTCAAGAAGTAGTAAGAATATTAAAAGCAGAATTCGAAGAAGAAAAAAAATAATTAACTATTACACGGAATCAAATATATGTATTAGTTAAAAAAACAATAAATTCACATTAATAATAAAATATGGCTGAAGAAGCAAAACCAATGCAATTGCCTAAAGCGGCAACCCTCCTAAATGTTAGTAAGTCTACCATTGTGGAAGCTCTTGCCAAAAAAGGAATTAAAGTAGAAGACAAACCGACTACAAAGCTTACTCCTGATATGCTAGATATCTTGATGAAGGAGTTTAAAGTAGATATGAATATTAAAGTGGAGTCTGATACGGTTGTTTTAGGTGGAAAAAAACGAGAAAACATTGAACTTGATGTTACTAAGAGTGCTACGACAGTTGATAAAAAGCCAATTGAATCGGAAGAAATACGTATTACTTCAAGTATCTTAGCAACACCAGATAAACCTAAAAAAGAAGAAACTAAAACGACAGAAGTTATAGCAGAACCTGAGCTTATTAAAACAGTTACAACAAAATTAGAAGGTCCTAAAGTTATTGCTAAAATTGATTTAGATGCAAAAACAGATAATTCAACTAAAGAAACTAAAACTAAAAAATCTTCAGCAAGCACTAAACCTAAAGTAGAAGAGGTAGCAAAAGAAGCTGTTGAAGAGATTAAAATAGTTGAGACTAAGCCAGAACCTAAAATAGTTGAAGAAGAAACACCAATTACAGCAGACGCTGGTGCTGAAGAAGATAATCATATTGAAACTAAATATGAAAAATTAGATGGTTTTAAAGTAGTTGGTATGGTAGATTTAGAAAAATCTAAACCACCTAAAAAAACCGAACCCCCTAAAACAGAGAATAAAGGAAATACTTCAGAAGCGGATAAACGTCAAAGAAAAAGAATTTTCAAAAGCGATAAACCGGATAAAATTCAACCAGCCCAACAAGACACTAACAGACAACAACGTCCAGCAGCGGCAGGAGGATTTAATCGCGGCCCAGGTGGACCAAATAGAGGTCCTGGCGGTCCAAATCGTGGCCCAGGTGGTCCAAATAGAGGTCCTGGCGGATTTAATAGAAATGCACCAGCTAAAAAAACAGAAGAAGTTCAAGCGGTTTCTGAAAAAGAAATCGAAGATAAAATAAAAGAAACCATGAGCCGCTTAGCCGCTGCTACTGGTAAAAGTAATAGAGCTAAATTTAAACGTGAAAAACGTTCGGCTCACGCAGAAGAAGCTCAAAAAGAACAAGATGCTATTCAAGAAAATTTACTTGAAATTGCTGAGTTTATTTCAGTTAGCGAATTAGCTTCATTGATGAATGTTTCGGCTTCTGAAGTGATCAAAACATGTATGAATTTAGGAGTAATCGTTTCTATCAATCAACGATTAGATGCAGAAATTATTGAGTTAGTAGCAGGTGAATTTAAATTTGAAGTAAAATTTATTTCTGCTGCAGATGAAGAGTTTATCGAAGATGAAGAAGAAGATGATCCAGCGAGTTTAGTAGAAAGAGCTCCTATTGTTACGATTATGGGACACGTAGATCATGGTAAAACATCATTGCTCGATTATATTCGAAAAGCAAATGTAGTAGCAAAAGAAGCAGGAGGTATTACACAACATATTGGAGCCTATAATGTAAAAACACCTTCAGGTAAAATGATTTGCTTTTTAGATACTCCAGGTCACGAGGCATTTACAGCCATGAGAGCTAGAGGAGCTAAGTTAACAGATATTGCTATTATTGTTATTGCAGCAGATGATCAAGTCATGCCTCAAACAAAAGAAGCAATCAGTCACGCACAATCAGCTAATGTACCCATGATTTTTGCTTTCAATAAAATTGATAAACCAGGTGCCAATGCAGATAAAATTAGAGAACAATTATCTGCAATGAATATTCTTGTGGAAGAATGGGGAGGTAAATTTCAATCGGCAGAAATCTCAGCAAAAGCAGGTACTAACGTACAAACCTTATTAGATAAAGTTTTACTTGAAGCAGAAATTATGGAATTAAAAGCAAACCCTGATAAGTCTGCTCAAGGTTCAGTTATTGAAGCTTCTTTAGATAAGGGACGTGGATACGTAGCTACCATCTTAGTTCAGTCAGGTACGCTTGAAAAAGGTGATATGATAGCTTGTGGTCCTTATTTTGGTAAGATTAAAGCCATGTATGATCATACAGGAAGTATAGTAAAAAATGCTGGCCCATCAGTACCAGTTCAAATTTTAGGTTTGAATGGTGCACCTCAAGCAGGTGAGAAATTTAGAGTATATACAGATGAGCAAGAAGCTAAAGCTATTGCCAATCGTAGAGCTCAAATTGATAGAGAAACAGGAATGCGTACTAAAAAACATATTACTTTAGATGAAATCGGACGTCGTTTAGCTCTAGGTAACTTTAAAGAATTAAACTTAATTATCAAAGGGGATGTGGATGGATCAATCGAAGCATTGACCGATTCATTATTAAAATTATCTACTGATGAAGTTCACGTAAATGTATTGCATAAAGCCGTTGGTCCAATCAATGAAACAGATGTGTTATTAGCTTCGGCTTCAGATGCTATCGTTATTGGTTTCCAAGTACGTCCAAGTATTCAAGCACGTAAAATTGCCGAAAATGAAGGAGTAGAAATTAGAACTTACTCTATTATTTATAACGCTATCGAAGATGTTAAATCGGCAATGGAAGGTTTATTAGAACCGAAAATTGAAGAGAAAGTCGTTGCTAATATCGAAATTAGAGAAACCTTTAAAATCCCTAAAGTAGGAACCATTGCAGGTTGTTATGTACTTGAAGGAAAAGTAAGTAGAAATAATAAAGTGCGTTTAGTTAGAGACGGTATTGTAATGTATACGGGCGAATTAGCTTCTCTGAAACGATTTAAAGATGATGTGAAAGATGTTGCCTTTGGATTTGAGTGTGGTTTAAATATTAAAAACTATAACGATATTCAAGTAGGTGATATAGTAGAAGCATTTGAAGAAGTAGAAGTAATGAGAAAATTATAATTTAAATTATAACTAATATACAAAAGGTCACCATTTGGTGACCTTTTGTATTTATATATCAAAACTCCAATTTTCAGTACTACTTAAATCACCTTTGTTTATTTTTTGTACTTCTCGTTCAATAATTAAATCGGCAATAACTTCAGCTGCTTGTTGCTCATACTTTTCCTCTAGTGCCCTATTTAAAGTTTTTTCATTAACATCTATCCGATATAAAATCCAGAGTAGTTTTTCATATTGATGTTTCAATAAATGATCAACCAATTCTATAAGCTTTTTTCTAAATGCTTCAAATGTATTGGTCTCTTCCTCTAATTCCATTTGAGAGGAGACATTTTTAATTAAAAGAAGTTCTTTATTTTCCATCTGTATAATATACAATATTACTTTTAATATATTTAATAAATAGAATTAAAGTTACATTTGTATAAATAATTCTAGGCGTATGAATTTGATTCAAAAATATGGTAAAACAGCATTAATTGCAGGAGCTTCAGAAGGTATTGGTGCAGCCTTTGCACAATATTTAGCAGCTGCAGGAATGGATTTAATTTTAATTGCTAGAAGATTAGAACCTCTAGAAGCATTTGCTGAACAATTAAGAAACAAATATAGTATTCATATCAGCTGTTTATCTTGCGACTTAGCTAATTCAAATGCATATGATATCATCAAAGAAAAAACAGGAAACCGTGATATAAATCTTTTTGTATATAATGCAGCTCTTTCGTTTATTGGTCCTTTCGAAAAAAATGAGATCGATTATCAAACACAAATTGCGCAAGCAAACATGATTACTCCCATGCATTTGACTCATTATTTCGGTACTAAAATGATTGAGAAAAAGAAAGGAGCAGTTATTCTCATGGCTTCTCTAGCAGGTTTTCAAGGAAGCGCATATCTTTCGGTATATGGAGCTACAAAAGCTTTTAATCGAGTATTTGCAGAAGGCTTATGGTATGAATGGAAGAATAAAGGTGTGGATGTAATTGCTTGTTGTGCCGGAGCTACTGCCACCCCAAATTTTTTAAATACCAAACCTGAAAAAGCATCGCTGTTTGCTCCAAAAGTTCAAGACCCAGCTGAAGTTGTACACGAAACTTTTGAGAAGTTAGGTTCCAAAGCTTCTTTCGTGAGTGGTACAGGAAATAAAATTGCTTCGTTTTTTATGCAAAAATTAATGCCTCGAAATATGGCTATAACCATTATGGGCGATACTACTAAACAGATGTATCGACTTTAGTAAATAAAAGGAATAATTTTATATTTTACCTTCGCTGTATATTGATTCCAAAGAGGACCATATTTTTCTTCGCAACGTTTGTCATCATCCATTTGACGAGGAAATAATAATACAACATAATAGATAGGATAAAACCAAGGTGCTAAATGGGTAGGATAACCAACACAAAGAATAATACCTGTTGCCATCAATATTTCGCCTAAATAATTCACATGTCTACTTACTCCCCAAAACCCATTTACTAATAAAGTTTTATTTCCATCACTGATTGTTTCAGGTTTAATTCCTAAGAAAGATTGATTCGGATTTTTCTTAAAGAAATATTTTTGCATGTTTGCTCCACGTGCTAAACTCCATCCACTAAAAAAGATAATTACATAAATAGCCAATAACCATGTAGGCGTATTCGGGCTTGGTAAATCGGCTGTAGACCATATTCCAATAGAATAGAAATACGGATAAAACGTAATGCAACCCCAACCTAACTTGAATCCTACTCGCTCTGCAAATAAATCGTAAGTATATAAATGTACTTCTTCAAAAGTAAGATAATCGATAATAAAATAAGTGATTAATATGGCTGATACGATAATGCCTATATTGATATTGCTCTCAAATGTTTTTATATGATAGTAGGTAAAACTCAACACATTCAATTCAAGTAAAATGGCTCCAATTAAATACAACCACATCTTAGCATCAATTCGTCCGCCCCACAATTGTGGGTTTTCCAATCTACCTAAATAAAAATCCGCAAAGAAAGATTTTTTTACAGAAGGGTAAGGAATGACTAATGCAAAAGAAAAAATTAATCCGAATGTGCATGCCCCTGCTAATCCATACCAACGAGTTTCATAAAGCCATTCATAAGCTACTATATGATAATATCCCAATAAAAACCAAATGGCTATTGAAAGAAATAACACATAAATACCATTTAATCTATAACGAAGTTTTTCATTTGTACCAGTTTTTGTCACATAGCCAGTCACCCATCTGCCGGGCACAATAGCATTCAAAACAAAAATGATTAAATAGATAATAGTAGGTGTAAGAAAAGCTAGTACTTTGTGCATAAAAAATATTTTATGTATAAAAGTATGAAAAATTACTTGTTAATTAAACGTGAAACTACTAATGTTTAAGTAATTATATAGAAAAAGAGAAGTTAAGAATTCTATTATACTGACTTTACTTCAGCCACTAGCTTTTGTAATGTAGCTTTAGCATCACCAAATAACATTCTAGTTTTTGGCTCGAAGAATAATTCGTTTTCGATACCTGCATATCCTTTAGCCATACCTCTTTTAAGTACAATAGTTGTTGTAGCATTTTCTACATCTAATACCGGCATACCATAAATAGGGCTTGAAGTATCGCGTTTTGCCGCAGGGTTTACTACGTCATTGGCACCAATCACTAATACTACATCGGTAGATCCAAATTCCGGATTGATCTCTTCCATCTCTACCAATTTATCATAAGGTACATCTGCTTCTGCTAGTAATACGTTCATGTGTCCTGGCATACGACCAGCCACTGGATGAATAGCATATTTTACATCCACCCCTTTTTCTTCTAAAGTTTTTTCTAACTCATGGCAAACATGTTGTGCTTGAGCAACCGCTAAACCATAACCCGGAACAATAATCACTTTTTTAGAGTAGCTTAATAATACCGCAGTATCGTTCATAGAAATTTCTTTTACATCTCCACCACCTTCTTTAGCTGTACCTCCTGTTCCACCACCAAATGAACCAATGATTACATTCAATAAAGAACGATTCATCGCTTTACACATCAATATAGTTAAGATAGTTCCTGCACTTCCTACTAAAATACCACCCGTAAGCATGACACTGTTGTGATATAAAAAACCTCCACAAGCAGCAGCAACACCCGTAAATGAATTCAATAAAGAAATTACAACTGGCATATCAGCCCCACCAATAGGTAATACAAATAATACCCCATAAATAACAGCAACGCCAATAATTCCATATAAATAAAGATTAGCATTTGGAATATCAGAGAACATTAATAAAGCACCTAAAATTAATAAGCAAACCATTAATGCCATATTGATGATATGCTGCATAGGAAATGCAAAATCTTTTACTTTTCCATTTAATTTACCCCAAGCAATCATACTACCAGTAAAAGAGACTGTTCCTATAATAAGACCCAATACCATCGTTAAAATTTGACCATTTAATAATGGGTGCGATGGCCCTATAATTTCAGTTTGATTATAATGATGAAAGAAATGTTGTAATTCTACTATAGAAATAATAGCCGCACAAGCACCACCCATCCCATTGAATAAAGAAACCATTTCAGGCATAGCAGTCATTTGTACTTTCTTAGCTGCATAAAATCCTGCAATTGTCCCAACTAACAAACCTCCAAAAATCCAAATATAGTTTCCTAGTTTATTATGATCAGCATCTTCATATAAAAATATGGTTCCAAAAATGGCTAATATCATACCTGCT
>CANHVE010000093.1 GCA_947464015.1 Saprospirales bacterium
ACTTACCACATCACTGCTATTTGTTGTAGTTGAATTTGTAAAAGTCATCTCAAATATATTGCTCGAATCAGCCGTAAATCCTGCATGTAAAATACTGCATTCATCTGCAATGAATATGTTTTTACAAATAGTATCATAACAATAGGTGCCATTGATTTGCAAAGCGCTTATATAAAGACAAGTTTGAAAAGTGCCCATATTTGTATAGGTATGTATTGGCGATTCTAAAGTAGAAGTATTCGCGATACCTGATGCGGCATCACCAAAATTCCATTGCCAACTTAATACTTGACTAGGATATTGTGTTGAACTATCGTTGAATTGTACCTCATAACCTCCAATAGTATCATTCGTATATATTGCATCCACATAATTGCATTCATCTGCTACTAATACATTTTTACAAATAGTATCTCTACAAGTGATTCCAGTACTTGTTAAGGTACTTAAATACAAACAAGTACTGAATGTACCTGGTCCTGTATACATATGATTCGGAAAGGCTGTGCTGGCTGTATTCGAAACGCCTGAACTTGGATCTCCAAAATTCCATTGCCAACTTCTTGTGTCACTTGCATTACTTAAAGAAGTATCTCTAAAATGGACTAAATAACCTCCGCTTGTATCTATACTGAAATTAGCACTTACATTTGCACACATATTTGAAGCTTGTCCACTAAAACTCAAATCGCTTATCAAAATTGCGCCAGCACTCGATTGATCAAATAAAAATTTAACATACTTCACTTTCGTTAATAATATTCCACTAAAGGCATTTAATGGAATTCGAATTGTATTGAACATGATTTTTGGTAATATACCAGAAGTAGTGCCCGGCGATAAAAACATGGCTTTGCTATACTTGCTCGCTTTTACACTAGAAATATTTCCAAGTGAATCGATAAGCTGAATACTATAATCTAAATTTACAGCAGTAGTATACTCTGCATAATTTACAGCGGCTCTATATTGTATAAATCCATAGCCTGAAATATTCTGATAAGTGGTAGGTATTTTATTTCGATACCAATCGGTAGTATTATCCCATTTCATATTCATTTGAGCTAATCCTCTTGCGGTAGTTGAACCTTTATGTGGTTCTTTAGCTGTGAACGTGCTGATTCCACAACTTGTCATGCTCAATCCTCCTCCACAAACCGTTGCAATCAATAAGCCGTTTTGTGATACAGAATCAGCTAATGAATTAGTTGTAATACGAATACTTGTGTCAACACGATTTACATCTAATCGCTCTCGAAAAGAAGGATGATATGACACAAAAACCGAAGCTGTATCTAATCGCGAACTAACAGGTGGTATGATATCAACTACTTCAAGAATCGGATTAAATATGGTATCATTTGTTAAATGCTTTCTGAAAAATGCAGCTGCATAAGTATTCAAAGCTGCACGTTGTTTGGCGGGGCTTAATCGTTTTGAACTAGCCGAACTCGAACCGCAATAGGTTGCGCCAGAGCCATAGTTGTTGTCCCAGTCATCAGAAGTACCCGCAATATAAGCACCTGGAGTCCATACCGTATTATAAAAATTATGATTAGCACCCATCATCAATACAGAGTATTTTTCACTGCTATCGCTACTTACATTATAGCGGGCATCATCATAAAAATGCACTCCTGCAATGCTTGTTACATCTCCATCACAATACGGCGCAATATTCATTAAAGGAATATCATTTAAAATTCTTCTATTAAAATCAACAGGAGCAAGTGTTAATACCGCTTTAATTCCATATGGGCTTCCCAAACTTCTATTATATAAAGCATTATATACTACACCTTCACCACCTCTTGAATGTCCCATAGTCCCTATATTATTCATGTCTAATTGGCCAACAAACCTAGTTCCAAATGGTGCTGCACCAACAGTATTATAGGTGTTCCATAAATCCATATGATGTTGTAATATTTCTCCACGAGCTTGCATCCCTCTATCAGCTGTGCTATTGTCTACAGCGTTTATCGCATTTACTGAAATGGATATCACTATAAAGCCCTGACTAGCCATCAATCGAGCTAATGTATCATAGCCTTCATAACTCGTTATAGATTGCCAACCCGTAGCAGGCGGCCAAGCTAAATTGGTATTGCTAGGGTTAGAAGTTTGATATACTGTAGAATGTCGACCATGCATAAAAAACAACACAGGAAAAGGTCCACCACTCAGGGAAGTAGGATAAAATACAGAGCCACAAACTTCAACCGCTGATGGAAAGGATGTAGGACATGTATAGGCTAAATCACCTAAATTATAGTAGTCTTTTGAAACAGCATAACTACCTGGTAATCCAGGATCAGGAGTGCTTTGAGCAAATAGATTAGTAGCGTTGTAAGAACAAAATATAAATAGAATTGAAATTGCAAAGAATTTGTAGAATGCTTTCATTGTATATAGTTGGATAGGATTATTTTTTTAATTTACTCTTTTTTAATACCCCTAAATTCCAAGTATTATAAGGATTTTCTTTGGCAAATTGGGTTAATAGTTGATTGCTAAAATCTGATTCTAGATATTCGCCGTAGGTCATCCAAACAGTTGATTGGTCTTTGATTTGGTCGAATTGACTTTTAGGAATATAAAAAACTAAGGCTCCTTTTTTACCAATATTATATTGCTTGTTTCGGTCAATTTTAATATTATCTATATATAAAACAAAAATATTCGCCCCTACATAAAATGATTTAGGCGATAAAATGGTTAATTCTACTTGGTCATTTACCCATTTTATCGAACTGATATTGGCCTTTTGTTTTTCTTGAGCGCTTACATTGCCCAAAAATCCTAATGTTAATAGGATGATTAAAAATCCTTGAAAATGTCGTTTCATGCTTAATAATTGAATAAAATGAAATAATTTGGATTTTAAAAATACAAAATTTAAATACAAATATGTTTATCGATATTATCTTTTTATATTTGCTTATTATTAAAACTTAAAATAAGTAAATATGAATTTTCCAGCTAACTTAAAATATACAAAAGACCACGAGTGGGTAAAAATTGAAGGCAGCATTGCTATTGTAGGTATTACAGATTTTGCACAAAAAGAATTAGGCGATATCGTTTATGTTGATATTACTAGTTTAGGCGAAACGGTTAATGAAGGTGAAGTATTTGGAACTATTGAAGCTGTAAAAACAGTTTCTGATTTATTTATGCCTGTAAAAGGTAAAATAGTGGAAACAAATCCAACTTTAGATGCTAATCCTGAGTCAGTTAATAAAGATGCTTATGGTGCTGGTTGGATGATTAAAATTGAAATTAGTGCAGATGCTGATATGAGTCATTTACTTGAAGCAGATGCATATTCGTCGTTAGTTGGTGCATAATAATGGCATGAAACTACAGCGTAAAACATATAGAATGCTCACAATTTTGTGGGCATTTTTTATTTTGTTATTATGTATAATTCCTGGAAAAGATTTGCCTAGTTCCAATATTTGGCAGATCGATAAACTGGCTCATTTTCTATTATATCTTATATTGGCTTTTTTAGGGCTAGCAGCTGCCAGCAGCATGTTCCATAAAACAACATGGTTAATTCTAGCTGCTTGTTTTTTCTATGGTTTTGCTATCGAATGTATACAAGGGTTGTTTTTAACTGATCGCTTTTTCGATTGGAACGATATTTTGGCCAACTCATTTGGTGGCCTAGTTGGAGTTGGTATATTTCATTTAGTTAAAAAATATATTATTCAACAACTAAAAGTATAACTAGTATGCATGTTTAAACTAGGTATTTTCAATTTATAACAAATCCCTTTTCATTTTTTTGTATTTTTATGTTCTATTGAAAAAAGTACTCATCATATTATCTTTTTGTTTATCTACTATTCTTTTGCATGCGCAAGATGATAGAGATCGTGCCTTAGCATATCAATATTATCGTAATGGCGATTTTGATAAAGCCATTGAACTTTTTGAGAAACTATATAATGAAAAACCAACATTAGAATACTATCAGCAATTGTTTTCTAGTTATAATGCCACTAAAGATTATACTGCCATGGAAAAATTAGCTTCTAAACAAGCTAAAAAAGACCGTCGGGATGCTCGATATTTAATCGATTTGGGATATGCTTACAAACTAGAAAATAAAGAAAAAAAAGCGACTGAACTATACGACGATATTATAAAAAATTTATTGCCCGAAGAATCATTTATAACTTCAACTGCTCAACATTTTGAAGAATATAGGAATTTTGATTATGCACTGCAAACTTATGAGAAAGGGAATAAACTATTGCGCGATCCTTTATATTATGCTTTTGATATTGCGAGTATTTATTTTATTCAAAATAAAAATCCTCAAGCCATCGAACATCTATTAGATTATATTAAAGGGAATCCAGATGAGTTTGATAAAGTATATGCGTATTTACAATCGGAACAAAATAAATCGGAAGTATTTGCTGAGCTAGAAAATCAACTTTATGATCGAATTCAAAGAAGTCAAAATGATATAGTATATGCAGAAGTTTTAATTTGGTTGAAGCTACAACAAAAAGATTTTGCATCTGCTTTAATATATGCTAAATCGCTTGATAAACGAAATAATGAAGCCGGCGAACGAATACTTCAAATAGCCTATCAAGCCATAGATGCAGAAGCATATAATGATGCGATAAATGCATTAGAATATATCGTACAAAAAGGCGAAAAAAGTCCTTTGCTTATCAGCGCGAAAATGTTGCTTTTAGAAACAAGAAAGGATAAAATTTTACATGGGTTTTCCTTTACAATTGAAGAACTGGTTCTTTTGAAAAATGATTATCTTAATTTTATAAGTGCCTATGGCAAAAGTCCAGCTACAGCAAAAACCATTTGCGATTTAGCTAAAATGGAAGCTTTATATATGCATGATTTAGATGGTGCGATTGAACGTTTAACAGAAGTAATTGCTTTGATTGGTTTAAATAGAGATATAAAAAATAAAGCTAAATTAGATTTAGGCGATTACTATGTTATGAATGGCGAATATTGGGAAAGTACCTTGCTCTATTCACAAGTGGATAAAGAAGATAAGGATGGTATAATAGGAGAGGAGGCACGATTTAAAAATGCAAAACTTTCTTATTATAAAGGAGAATTTGAATGGGCTCAAGCACAATTAGATGTTTTAAAAGGATCTACTTCAGAATTGATTGCTAATGATGCGTTACAATTATCCGTATTTATCATTGATAATTCAGGATTAGATACGGTTTATACACCTATGCAAATGTTTGCAAATGCAGATTTACTCATCTTTCAAAATAAATTTGCAGCAGCTATTCAAACTATGGATAGTATCCCTCGTTTATTTCCTAATCATAGTTTGAGTGATGATATTTTCATGGCTAAAGCAAAAATTGCTTTGAAAAAATTAAACTACGACGAAGCCATTACTTGGTTGAATTATATAGTGAAAAGTGAGACCTATAAAAAGGATATTTTAGGGGATGATGCCACTTATATGCTAGCAGGTATTTATGAAAAAAATAAGAATGATATTCCTAAAGCTATGCAATATTATAAGGCTATTATGCTCGATTATAAAGACAGTGTATATTTAACGGAAGCTCGTAAAAAATTCAGAATATTACGTGGCGACAAATTAGAAGAGAAAGAGAATTAGCAAATTTGATAATTAGCAAATGCGAGTATAATTATCAAGATATATGATTGTTTAACAAAATTAATTTTTACAAGTTATTTAAATGAAATTGATTAATTTTTCTTTATTGGGATAGAGAATCCAATTCTTTTTCTTAGGTTCGGTATTTTTTCATCTTTGGCAATTAAGAGATTAATTACATTAAATATTTCAACGATATCTTTTTCGTTTATTTCTATACGAAGATCTGATTTAAGTATCTGTTTTTCTAATTTAATTAATTTTATTAATATGTCTTTTTGGTTCATAAACTCAGTTCGGAGTTTAGCATAAATTCTCATAATCTTTATGTTTACCTCTATTGCTATAGGGCTATTTAAAACACTTGACAACATAAGAACCCCATATTCAGTAAATACATAAGGTGCTTTTCTTCTTCCTCCCCAATTTGAAGTCGCAAATTGCGACTTCAAATTTTGATATTCATTTTGATTGATTTGAAACATAAAATCATTTGGGAAACGTTCTGAATTTCGTTTAACTTGTTCATTAATTCTTTTCGTTTCTACTCCATACATTTCTGCTAAATCCTCGTCTAACATTACTTTCTGTCCACGAATTTGATAGATTTTAGAAATAATTAGCTGGTCGTTTATATCATTTTGTTTCTTCATAGTTCATTGTTTTTTGCAAACTTAAAAGGTCTTTAAAAAGCTAACAAGTAATAAATATTTGTAACCGAATAAAAATGTTTAAGCCGCATATATTGACTTCTATACAGAAATCTGTATAATACTTTTTAGTAATTTATTTTATTTCACACTTCAAATTTCAAATTTCAATTGAAGTGCAGTAGCTTAGTACCCGAATTTATATTGAGTAGTTAAAAAGTATAAAGATGATATTATATAATGTTACAGTAAAAGTTGATTTTGATATCCATGATGATTGGATTCAATGGATGAAAGAAGTTCATATTCCAGAAGTGCTTGCAACAGGTTATTTTGTAGAAAATAAAATATACCGTTTGATGGAAGAAATCAGTAATGATGGAATTACCTATGCTGTACAATATACCTGTAATTCGATCAGCGATTATATGACTTATCAAGAAAAACATGCCGCCGAATTACAAAAATCTCATGGCGATCGATACAAAGATAAATTTGTTGCTTTTAGAACCTTATTGAAAGAAGTATAGTATATTCAGTTCGAATAAATAGATATAATACTAAAAGTGCAGCTATGAAAATAACTGCACTTTATAGAAATGTATTCGATGAATAATTGATTACCAATGCACTCTTACTGCACCATAAATATTTACACCAGGAGCATTAATACCACTCGAGAATGTTCTGTATTGGGTGTCAAACATGTTTTCTACACCTGTTTGTATACTTACATATTCATTGATATTAAATGATAATTTAGCATTCATTGTAAACCATGCTGGCATACCATCTTTTGTGGCATAAATTTCATTGTCTTCTCCAAATGGATTATATCGTTTAATACGTTTCCATCCATTATAAACGGAATAGATATCTGCTTGTATTTTTTTAGAAGTATAACGTACTCCAATTTTACCAAATGCTGGTGAAATATGATCTAATGGAATTGGATTCTCTCCTTTGGCAATTACATTTCCTACCGTATAATTAAAGCTACCATATACTGTTACATATTTACCACATTGAATATTTAATAATGATGTAATACCCATCATGATGCCTTTCCCTTTATTTTGTTGGGTAAATACTTGGCCATAGCTACCATCATATAAAATAGTATCAGCTCCATTATAAGTAGATCTGTCTGTAACAATAGCATCTTTGATATAAGTTGCGTAAACCGTATTTTCCCATTTAACAATACCTCCAAATACTTTAGTTAAACTTAAATCTAAGTTCAAAGTCTTTTCAGATTTTAATTTGTTATTTGGTATAATTACAGTGCCACCTGTTGTTTCAAATACTTTTGTTAAATCATCCACGTTAGGTGTTCTATATCCTGTAGAAAATAAAGCGCTGAATTTAGTCTTATCATTATGCGTATATATCGCTCCTAAACTTCCACTAATCACAACATTGTTTTGTTTTACCTCATTCATAGGGAATTGATAAAATACCGTATCATCAAATCTTGAATGTAACATGCTATAACCAATTCTTAAACCATCATTGATAACGAATTTATCGCTTACTTTCCAAATATGCGATACATATAATGCTGGAACTAATAAACTGTTTTTACCTAATGGATATCTAGTAGATTGTAATTCAAATGAACTGTCTACAACGCTTTGTTTATTGGCTCTAGATTTTACAGTACTGTATTGAATGTCTAATCCATATCTAACTTCATGTTTCGCTAATTTCTTTTCGAAATCTAATTGTAAGCCACCTACATTCACATATTCATATCTATTGTTTTGATAGGTACTTCCAAATCCTCTATTATGTCTGCTTTCTTTTACATATTGATAATTTACTGATAAGTTAACCGCATTAAACATTTTAGAATTAGAGGTGCCACTTAAGTTATAAGCTACTAAGCTTCTTGTTTGTGGTCCATAATACCAAACGGCATTTGAAGCCACTCCATTGCTTTTTGTTTCTGTTAAACGATCATAACGTGGTACATTGCTTGAATTTGAAAATTGAAAATTGATTTGATGTGTAATATTCTCACCTGTTTTAAAAGCAAATTTTTGCATCAAGTCATATTGTAAATAAGCACTTTGTTTTTGAATTAAAGGGTTGCTATTCGTCAACATAGAGTCTTTGCCATTGATTCGCTCAACATAAAAGTTTCTTTCTCCAAATTTATCATAGAATGGATTTTTAGTGCTACCCATACGTAAATCTTGGAAATTGTTGAAAGAGATAGATGTCAAAGAAGCAAATTTACGTCCACCAAAATTTACATCTGCATGTATTGCATTTTCTTTATTGGCAGAAGCTACTCTAATCACTGCATTGCCTGTTACTAGTGTTTTATGTGCTATATCAGAAAATTTAGGTTTCAATGTGTACATACTAATCACCCCACCCAAGGCATCACTACCATAAATAGTAGAGGAGGGGCCACTTAAAACTTCTACCTTTTCTAAACTGTTGTTATCAACCGTAATTATGTTTTGTAAATGCCCGCCTCTAAAGATTAAGTTGTTCATTCTTATTCCATCCACTACTAAAAGGATTCTACTAGCTTCAAATCCTCTGATAACAGGGCTTCCGCCTCCACCTTGACTTCTCTGTACAAAGGCAATTCCACTGTTTTCAATCACATGTGCCATAGTTTGATTGTTTTGTAATACTATATCCGCTCTTTTGATGATTTGAACTTGTTGAGCTACATTCTTTTTGTTTTCAGCAAATCTGTTGGCAGAAATAATAACTTCATTAAGGGAAATGTTTTTAAATGTATCAATGTTTGATTGTGCTTTTGATACACCATAAAACATAGTAATAACAGATATAAGTAAATATATTTTTTTCATTTTTTTTGGATAAAAATTTAATTAATAATTACAAGTATATACAGTTGACGTATATAAAGTATTCGATTATGAGAAATAAGAGTTAAATATTATGCAATGCACTCAGGAGGAGGTGCTAAATTGCTAATGACAATTTTTTCTTGTAATAAATTATTGAAACTAATATGTGTATCGATTGATTTATAATCAATGTGAAAAGTTACGATTTGGATTCGATCGTTTGAAATAAGACTTAAAAAGTTCAATAAATTAATGTCTGCATTTGAAGTTTTAATAGTCTGCATAAAACTGAGTAGTTCAGTTTCACGGGTATCTTTATATACTTTTAAGGTTACAATATTATTTTCTTGACTACTACTAACAATATCATAGATGATATCATTTAAAACAATTTCTTGGTTGTGGATTTTTTTAGCAGCATCAGATGAAATATATAAGGTCTCGTATTTCATAGTATGATAGAATTCCTGTTTAGCTATTACTAATGAAGAAAAATAATAGACATTGCATACTAGAATACTAATAACTACTAAGGAAATCAAAAATATAGAAATACTTTTTTTCACTAGAGCAAAGATAATCTATTTTTTTCAAGTAAAAATTCGGTCCAAATCTCTTCTACTATTTCTTTCGCACTTTTA
>CANHVE010000094.1 GCA_947464015.1 Saprospirales bacterium
AATACTTTATATTTTTAAGTATACTAATTAACACCTTATCCCTTTATTCGCAAGGTATTTCGGGAGTAGTATATGACAAAAAGGATAAGAATGCCATGCCGGGCACTACCATCATTTTAGATGATTCAAAAAACTTTACGACAGATGGAAAAGGGGCTTATACGATTTCTACCAATAATGGCAATCATAAAATTAGTTTTAAATATTTAGGCTATACGAGTCAAAGCTATACTGTACAAGTAAAAAACAATGAGCTATATACACTAAACATCTATTTAGAAGAAGAGGAAGCTTTATTGAATATGGTAGTTGTAACGGGTAGTCAATTCGAGAAAAAACTTACTGATGAAACCATATCGATGGATGTACTAGGCAAAGATATGATCAAAAACATAAATGCTGTATCGTTAGGCGATGTTGTTGCTAAATCGCCGGGAGTTCAAGTACAAGACGGACAAATTAGTATACGTGGAGGTAGTAGTTATTCGTATGGTGTAGGTAGTAGAACCGCTGTATTAGTAGATGGATTGAGTTATATGAGTGGCGATTTAGGTGATGCCTTATTAAAATTTGCTCCTATTGAAATGGCTGAGCAAGTAGAAGTAATTAAAGGTGCCGCATCAGTAGTATATGGATCAAGCGCCTTAAATGGGGTTGTAAATATGCGAACTGGATGGGCTACAGAAAAAAAATATACTGAAGCCACTCAGTTTATTACGCTGTATGGTAATCCAAGACGTAAAGAAATTAAGTGGTGGGGAAAAGATATTCCTTATGAAGCGGGAATTTCTCTTTTACATAAACAGAAATTTGGTGATTTCAATCTTATTTTGTCGGGTAATTTTTATCATTTTGATAGTTATTTAACTGGTGCAGACGAAACACGTGGTAGAGCCTCTATCAAAACCAAATATGCTCCAAAGAAAATAGCAGGATTAACTATTGGAATAGATTATAATGTGATGTATGAAAATAGTGATCGATTCTTTTTAGCACAAGATGCGGATGTAAATATTTATAAAGTAAGTAGTGGTTCTGATGATAAATATTTACGAATGGCTATAGATCCACATGTAGTTTACTTAGCTCCAAAAAACAATAGACTTACTTTGAATGCACGCTTTTTAAATGTTTATCGTTATGGAAATGGCTCCACTATCGATGCTTCCTCTTGGGTATATGCTGGTGATTTACAACATCAAAAGATATTTACTTTCAGAGGAGATAAGAAATTAATCATCACTACTGGAATTCCATATAATATTACCACCAATGTCAGTAATCTCTATTTAAGCGATGGTAGATTAATTACTTGGAATGCTGCAGCATATTTACAAACAGAACTGAAATGGAATAAGCTTTCTGTTACTGCTGGAACACGATTCGACTTGAATAATTTTAATTTTAATGTGAGTAATTTGGGCGCTCCTTTAAAAATTACCTATCCTATTTTTAGAGCTGGTATAAATTATCAAGCGGCTAAAGCTACTTTCTTACGAGCATCTTGGGGACAAGGATATCGAATTCCTAGTTTAGCTGAAAAATATTTGAATGCCAATTTGAATGCGGATGTATTTGTTTTCCCAAATAAAAATTTGAATATCGAAAAATCTTGGAATGCTGAAATTGCTGTAAAACAAGGCATAGCCATCAAAGATAAATGGAAAGCTTTATTTGATTTTAGTGTTTTCTTACAACAGTATGATGATTTAGTGGAATATACTTTAGGCTTATATCATAATCGATATGATAATGGAGATACCATTTTTAAAGGGCAAGCAGATTATTTATTTGGCTTCAAAGCTTATAATATTTCTAAAGCACGTATTTTCGGATATGAAGCTTCATTAGTTAGTGAAGGAAAAATTGGACCTATTAGTTTGACTTCATTAATAGGTTATACTTATAATTTCCCAGGTAATGCGAGTTATGGTTCAACCAATCAAAAATTCGGAAAATTCATTGGAAATGCGATAGAGTATACCGTAAAAAATGTAGATACGAGTCAATTATATTTTATGGATTCAAATTCTATTCAACAAACGAATATCTTACAATATAGAACCCGTCATATGGTTCGATGTGATGTTGAATTGAAATATAAAAAATGGATGTATGGTATTACATTAAATTACAATAGTGCACCTGAGATTATTCCAAATCAATATTATGCTGTTTTCAATCAGTTGGATGGCAATAAAAATACTTTAGCAAAGTTCATAAATGAAACTCGTAAAGGTGCTGCAATAATTGATATGCGATTAGGGTTTGCGCCAAGCGATAAATTAAACTTCACTTTTATTGCAAGAAATATAACGAATAAATTGTATGCTACGAGGATTGGAAAAGCAGATCCTCCAGTTAATTTTACGATACAAGCTCGATATAAATTTTAATATTTTATAGGAAGTAGAAGAATTGGAAAAGTATTGCTTATTTCC
Organism: Saprospirales bacterium; assembly: GCA_947464015.1. Lineage (GTDB taxonomy): Bacteria > Bacteroidota > Bacteroidia > Chitinophagales > CAMDFR01 > CAMDFR01. The sequence goes on from CANHVE010000094.1 coordinate 2,442, forward strand.
AAATTGTTTTTTCATCTATAGAACTATTTCTTCGTCCCTTTGGCCATTCAATATCGGTGCCCCCAATAAATAATAAGCCCATCATTACATCTTCTGGTTGTAATTTGAAATATTGATGCATAGCAGGTTTTAAAACCATACCACCAGTGCCCCAATATAAACCCAAATTATAATGTGCAGCCATTAACCATAAATTCTGAATCGAACAAGCTGTAGCTGAAATTTCTTCTAACTGCGATATTTTTTGATTATGCCCACGTTTCATATAACAAACTAATAAATGTGAAGCTAAATCTCCTCGATGTAGAATTTTTTGATAAGTTGATTCTGAAAAAGAAGAAGCATCCGTATTATTTTTATATAACATGGCATGAGCTGCACAAAAATCTTTTATTTGGTTTTGTTTATATACAATGAAACGCCATGGTTCGGTTAATGCATGTGTAGGAGCCCAATTGGCTGCTTCTAATAATTCTTTAATGATACTATCCTCAATTTGTGCCCCATTAAAATCATCGGGCTTAATAAGTCGACGATGTTCTATAGCTTCTTTAATATGCATATTAATTTATTTGTAATGATTATTAATAATCATCGTAATCGTAATCATAATTATATTTATAATTATCATATGAATACGTATTGAAATAATAATTAGCCTCTTTTTCATATAATTCATCGTACGAATGATTGATAATATTTTCTCTTCGAGCTATTTTTAATATGAGTTGATTCAATTTATTTTCTTGTACACTTGGTTTATCATCTTCATCTAAACCTAAGTATCTACTATCAAAATCGGTATTGTTTTCTACAAGATAGTTAGGTGCTTTATCCGAAATACTACCAATGAAATTATATTGCCACTCCCCTTCTGAATCTTTAGGTTTATAGGCGAATATATAAATATACCCTCTATTAAATTGAGTATTCATTAATACTTTACGGATTAATTTAAAACTATCTGGTTCTTCATACCTATTAGCAAACAAATAATAAAACATGGTTTTTGCAATGGTATCTGGTTGAAAATAGCTACTATCAACTTTAGTAATAATATTATTTTTTTGCAATTGTAAAATATAATAAGGTCGAATATATTTCTCACTTAATAAGGCACGATGAATACTATCTGGAATATTGATTTTGTTTTTTTGCATAACTACTGCAAAATCTGCTTGTAATACTAAATCAAATGTTTGAGTTAATCCTTTTGTAAAAAATGGTTGCACACTTTCTTGACTGTAAAAAGGAGCCAATAGTTTAGATAAATTATATATATAAATATCCCCTTGATCTAAAGCATCCATAGCATCACCTGAAATATATTTACGTAATGCAACTTTTGCATCATTCAACATTGTATTTTTAATAGATTCATACGTTTTAGGAGTAATGATATTACTATCTAAAAAGTAACTTAATAAATCATATAATGCAGGTTTAAAATCTTCATTGCTCGATATAGATAATAAAGCAGGAATTAAATCTTTTTTACTTCTGAGTGAATCTTCCATTTCATAAAATAAATCATCAATAACGGAAGGTTCATTTGTTAGTGGAAGCTCTTCGGTTAATAATTGACTAAATAAATTATTTGCACTTTTAGAATTCATTTTTAATAATGCATGTAAAACTGCAAATTGATATAAAGATGTATCACTATACTGTGTATATATTTTTTTCAAAAAAGGTAAAACAGCCGTATCATTCGTTAGACCCATTTTTTGTATCAAATTAGCTCTTCTATAAATATACTCATCTGTCTTCGGTACATCATTTTCGAATACTTGTATCAATTTAGAGGCATCAGTTTTTTTAGGTTGGAGTGAAGTTAATAATTCAAATGCATTTTCTTTTGTAGTTGAATCTTTGCTCATCGCATCTTCAAACCATAACTCGCTATGATTGGTAAAAATACTATTCCCTTTTATAGCTGTATCTATAATTTGGAAATGGCTATAAAACTGTTGAATATACTTATTAGGGATGGTACTATCTGATTGTGCATATAATGTATAACGTGTGTTTTTACATAACAATACCGTAATAAATGAATGTGCTTTAGAAGCTGTATCTGTTAATATAAATTCTTGATGTAAAATTCCTTTTGCATCTTGATAACATTTTTCACTTTTTAAAATCATTTCTCCATCACGAGTTATGCGCACTCTTTGATCTTTTAAATAAACTCCTGTATCTGATACGGAGAAATATTTTGGATATTCTAATGCATCAATTGCAATATAACCATTGAAATTGGTTGGATAAAACCCTTTCTCATCCGTGTGCGCATCTGCTGCATTTTTTAGCTTACGTTTTGCTTTACGAATCATAGCTGTTTGATCTAATATCGTACTCTCTTTATAAGGTATTACTGAAGAAATATGCAATGAAGTATCTGTGAATGGAGTAAATTTAGTATAGGCATAAGGCTGTAAAAAATTCAATGAATTGAAAAAGTCTTGATCATATTTAGTGCTATCTAAACTGATGGTACGAAGTAAATATCGATCTAATTCATAGATCACTCCCATCGCTTGCGTAAATTCATTTTTATCATTTTTATACGTAGCAAATACAGCATTTTTCCCTTTATAAAGTCCGTATCTTTTACTGATTAATTCAGTTTTTAAAGGATCTATTCCCGAATTTAGAATATCATTTAAAATAAACGTATCTGCTTCTATATATAAATACATTTGTCCAGCTGCTTTCTGCAACACATAATTGGTTTTAGTAGACTCATCATAACTATGTAATAAACAATGCGTAGACAATAAAGTAGTATCTACATTCGATTTATAATAGATTGGTTTATGAGGCATTTGAATCGAAAATTCCCCTGTAAAATAAGTATAGGTTACAGGACCTGCACTAGCGGTATTTTTATTATATTGAATGGAATTAATGAAGGTAGCACCCATTACATCTTTCTTAATATCTTTGATTCCACCCGCTTTAAACATGATTACTTCTTCATCAGTTATCATCAAAACTATTCGTTGATAATCTCCTTTTCGAGTAAGGTTCACAATAGATGTAGCCTCCTGACCATTTATCGAAATGGTTTTTTGTGAAATAATTTTACCAGGTACATATTCGTAGATATAATCTTTTAATTCTTTTTTTACCTCCTCCACACTTTTAAAATCGATACCTCTTTGATGAGTTTCACGCATACATAAATACCACATACCATTTACTAAATCAGAAGACAGATAAGTATTAGATAAGCCTGTCGAATTAACTTCTTCTACAATATTGGGAGCTGAGAATGTTAATTCTGCATCGGAAGTTGTATAGCTATTAAATTTGATAGGTAATATGGTATTATCCATTTTATCTCGAACAGAAGCATTACGTTCACCTTTTTCAATTGGATTTACCGTATAACCCATAGCGCGTAATAATTCAATAACGCCTTTTTGACCAGGTAAATGTGCCGCACCTACGCCAGTAAATAAACTCTTATTACTTTTAACAATAGAATCAATAAAATGAGCCATGATAATATTTCTTTTATAGAGAATATATTCTTGGAATGATTCATCTGCATTAATTCCACTTAAAGAATCTAATAAATTCAAATCTTGTTTTCGGTAAGCATCTTCTATGTTATCACCTCTATTACCATCACTATCATAATCATACGACTTATATTTTTTCTTGTCCTTACGAGTAATACGGTCAATTTCAGCATCGATAGACGCTTGTATTAAATCATCCAATTTTTGAATTCCATAAACTTCTTTGCCTTTTTTCATCGCTGTTTTGTAGATATACATATCTAAATAGGTATCCTCCTCAAAATCTTCCATGCCATAAGTCATTCGAAACATCAAGTTATTCAACATTTCTGGATCTTCAGATAACATCGTTTTAAATGATTCAATTCGATCTACTTTAATTCGAAAAGGATAAACAGTTCGGGATGAACCATAGTTATAATCATCTTTGTTATTCATACCCGCTTTATAATATTCGCTATGTAACATATCATCGAGCCAAGTAGTAGGATTTACTTCTAAAGCCACTACATCCGCACTTTGTATGGCATTAAAAAATGGGTCTCCTAAATGAAAGGCTAACTTTTCACTCACATGCATGGTTCCATATAAATAAGAAGGTTTAGAAAGACCATTACCACTGATTTCCCATAAAAGAGAATGATATTGAGGATTTTGTGCTTGAACTACTAAAAAGAAACTTAATAGGAATAAAAATGGAGCAAATTTAGATTTCATAAAAGATATTAATGTTTACTGATTGAGGTTGTTATTAGTCATAAAGATACGGGAACTAGGCTTTTTAAAAAAAAATAATAAAAAATTTGGAGCTTGTTAAAAAAGTATAGTATATTTACCAAACAAACGTTTGGTTGGCAATTTAAATTAAAAATAAAAAATGAGCACAGAAACACAAAAAAACACTCTATTAAAAGGCGGCGAATTTATTATTAAAGAATCGCAAGCAGCAAGTATTTACACTCGAGAGGATTTAACAGAAGAACAATTAATGTTTGGTCAAACAGCAGCAGAATTTGTTCATAATAAGGTTTTACCACATGTCGACAAAATCGATAAACAAACTGACCCTACACTTATTCCGCATTTATTGGAAGAAATTGGCGAATTGGGAATTTTAGGTTCGGGTATTCCGGAAGAATATGGTGGACTAGGATTAGATTTTAATACCGATACGGTATTGAGTGAAGAAATTGGCAAGAGTCATTCCTTTGGTGTAGCTGTAGCAGCGCATACGGGTATTGGTACCTTACCTATTTTATATTTTGGTACAGAAGAACAAAAAAACAAATATGTTCCTGATTTAGCTTCTGGTAAATTGAAAGCTTCTTATTGCTTAACTGAACCAGGTTCGGGTAGTGATGCATTAGGTGCTAAAACGAAAGCAATACTAGATGCCGAAGGAAAAAATTATATCATTAACGGACAAAAAATGTGGATCACCAATGCCGGATTTGCTGATATACTAATTGTATTTGCGCAGATTGATGGGGATAAATTTACAGGATTTATTATAGATGCTAAAAGTAAAGGCATCACATTGGGTGAAGAAGAAAATAAATTAGGAATAAAAGGCTCAAGTACACGCCAAATATTTTTTGAGAATGTACTAGTTCCTAAAGAAAATGTACTGGGAGAAATTGGAAAAGGACATAAAATTGCCTTCAATGTATTGAATATTGGTAGATATAAATTATGTGCCATGGTAATGGGTGGAGCTAAAAAAGCCTGTTCAACAGCGGTACAATATGCCAACGAGCGTATTCAATTTAAAGTGCCTATCTCCTCTTTTGGAGCTATACAACATAAATTATCTGAAATGGCTTGTCAACTCTATGCCGGTGAGAGTGCTACCTACAGAGTATCTGGTTTAATTAAAGATAAAATTGATTCATTAGTTGCTGGTGGAATGGACAAAGTGAAAGCGAAGTTAGAAGCTGCTGAAGAATTTAGTATTGAATGTGCCATCTTAAAAGTATATGGTAGTGAAGTATTAGATTTTGTAGTGGATGAAGGCTTACAAATTTATGGTGGTATGGGCTTTAGTGAGGAAGCTCCATTAGCTAGAGCATACAGAGATAGTCGTATCAATAGAATATTTGAAGGCACCAATGAAATCAATCGTTTATTAGCTGTAGGTATGTTGGTGAAAAAAGCAATGAAAGGACAATTAGATTTATTAAGTCCGGCAATGGCTATACAAAAAGAGTTGATGAGTATTCCTGATTTTAGTATGCCTGATAGTGAAGATATTTTTTATGCAGAGAAAAAAGCGATTACCAATGCTAAAAAAGGTTTTTTAATGGTAGCAGGATCTGCAGTGCAAAAATTCATGATGGATTTAGAAAAACAACAAGAAATCTTGATGTATGCTGCAGATGTACTGATTGATATTTATGCGATGGAATCGACCTTATTACGTACTGAAAAAATGATTCAAATTAAAGGAGCAGAGGCTTGTTCTTTATTTATCGACATCACAAAAACTTTTATTAGTGATGCCATGGAACGAGTAAATATCAATGGCAAACATGCGATTTGTGGCTATGCAGAAGGGGATGAATTGCGCATGATGTTGATGGGCTTAAAACGTTTTACTAAATATGATAATTATAATACGGTTGCATCTCGTAAACGTATTGCTGCAAAAATGATTGAAGCAAATGAATATTGTTTTTAATATATAACTTTCTGTTAAAATTTGTTTGGTTTTTAAAAAGCTCTTGTATGGAAACATACGGGGCTTTTTTTATGCGTGTAAAGATGGTATATGATTATCGTACTTTAAAAAATCTATAAGTATCACAATAATTAATTACTATTTTTATTTTAAAATTAAATGATGAAAATCGAATCGCAAATCAAACAATATATCGATAGTCTGGATAAGCCTAAAAAACATGTGGATGCAGCAATTGCACAAATCAAATTACATCCGAATACCGACCCCTCTAAAATAGCTGCGATTGGTTATTGTTTTGGTGGTGGAGTGCTGCTCAATATTGCACGTATGGGCGAAGACCTGAAAGGGGTTGTAAGTTTTCATGGTAGCTTATTAGGAACTCCATTCAATAAAGATTTATTAAAAACTAAAATACTGATATTGCATGGTGCTGCTGATAAATTTGTGAGTGCTGTAGATGTAGCTACTTTCAAACAACAAATGGATTCTATCGGTGCAAGCTATACTTTTAAAAGTTATGCTGGTGCTACACATGCTTTTACCAATCCTGATGCTACTGCCACAGGCAAAAAATTTAATTTAACTATTGCCTATAATGCCACAGCTGATACTGCATCATTTAATGAAATGAAACAATTCTTAAATCAAGTATTCAAATAAATATTATTTTTCATGCAAGACTTAATCTATCATACGAGCGTACATCGAAAGAATACAAGCAATTGGGTAGGCGCATTAGCAGTGATTCCAATTTTATGTTTAGTTGTTATTATAGTCAACTTTTTTATTGGCGAAGATAAATTACCTGCGCCTTTCAAAGGAAGTAATATCTATCTAATCATAACTATGATAATAAGTGCTATTGGAGTAATTATCCTCTATCAAAAAAGCAAAATCAATTTAGAAATATATAAAGCAGGAAATAAAATAAGTATTGAAATTCAGGATATAAAGGAAATTGATACCGTTCGCATTGAATCGCCTTTTACCATGGTTCGCCAATGGCATCACATAGAAACGGGTCAACGAGTGAAAATGAAAAAAATCATTTTGACTTTCATAGATAAAAATAATGAAAAAGTATTTTCTG
>CANHVE010000095.1 GCA_947464015.1 Saprospirales bacterium
CACCTGCATTTAGAATAATTCCTTTATACTTTTTTGTATCTGCTTCTTGTAATTTATTAATCAAATCTCCTTCAACATTACTCTGATAATAATGAATATCACAATCAAAATAAGCATCTTTAATCTCTTCTAAAAAATCATCAAATGTTGTATTCCCATATACTTCTGGTTCGCGTGTGCCAACTAAATTTAAGTTTGGTCCATTGATGATTAATACTTTCATGTAGTCGTTTATTTAGGATACTAGGGGATATTGATTGTTATTATGCTAAAAGTTGTTGAGCTAATTTATCTGCTTGTACCCGCAGTTCATATACTGCAGTGCTCTCCCATAACTCGCCTTTCAAATTTGAGCCAATAGTATATAGATGTTGATGTTTATGATTATTGATATCTAAAATTTGATACGTATCAGTATCTGCTATTACTCCTAAGTACAATGAATCTTGTTTTAGAATTCCTTTCATTAAAGCTTTCTTTAAAAAACTATTTTCAACTAAGGATAAATTAGATTCTGGTCCTGTACAATTAATGACTCTTGATACTTCAAACTTTTTTATCTCTTTTTCTTTTTTATCAAAATATTCCACTTCAATATGTTTAGGACTTACTTCCGTAAAGTTTAATATTTTACCTGATTTGATTAAAAGTTTATTATCAATTCGTAATTGTTGGATTTTATCATGTGAGTGCATTGGAAATCTATGTCGTGCTACACCCCATAAATGACGTAAGCGTGCCATAAATTTTTTACGTTCTGTTTCATTTAATTTTTTCCAAATAGATTGGGTATAAGGTCGTATTGAATCAATTACAGGTTCAGCTGTAACCCCATATTCACGAACTAATTTCACATGTTTATTGACCAATTTTACAAAGTCATATAAGGACATGTTTTCTGTAAATTCTTCAACTAATTTTGTATATTTTAATCCATTATGACGATGTGGTAATATATTAAATCCATTAGGTGATATAGAATATATTTTATTTTTAAAACCATGCTCCAATAATCCAAAAACAGTATCTACCATAGTTAAGCCATTTCCAATTACTAAAACAGGTAATTCACTATCTACATGCAATACCGAATCTATCATCCATGGATTTTGAAAATAATTGGCGCTTTTGTAAAAATCCATATTCGTAATAGCAGGATTACGCGGTACTTGATTACCTGATGTAATTACGCATTGATCTACAGTAATTTTTTCAGCAGTATGTAAAACAATGGTAATTATTTCTGCTGAAACCTCAATATCATCCACTACACTTTCAATGATTTGCAACTCAATATTTTTTTCGGATGCAATCTTTTTTGCTTTCTCCCAAGTATCTACTAAATATTCACCATACACATATCGAGGTAAAAACGAGTTGGCAATTAAAGTACGATCGTAGCTTTTATATTCTTCTTTTAATATCACCCAATCTAAAAAATCATGCTCTTTATCCGGGAAAGCACTCATCTTCTCCGTAATTACATTTAAAATATGTTTTTTAGAATAAGGGCTGTAAGCAAATCCTTTATTAAAATTATCTCTATCGTTAATAATTGTAATTTTTATAGAATTAGTAGCTTTATAAATTAATTGAATCGCAGTCATCGTTCCTGAAAAACCTCCTCCTATAATGCCAATATGTTTCATCAAGTAAATATTTTCATCAAAATTACAATTATTTTAAAAGATGCCTATAAAAAAAGAGGTTTTTATCTTTTTAAAAGACAAAAACCTCCACTTATTTATTAAACTGATATTATATATTATAAATATTTATTTAATTTTTCTACAAATGCGCCTTTAGGTGCATTACCAGTTACTTTATCTACTACTTCTCCATTTTTAATAAATAATACAGTAGGGATATTTCTAATACCAAATTTTACACTGGTTTCAGGATTTGCATCTACATCTAATTTACCTACTACTACTTTTCCTTCATATTCTTTAGACAAAGCTTCAATCGTTGGAGCTAATGCTACACAAGGTCCGCACCAAGTAGCCCAAAAATCAATCATCACTAATTTATCTGATTTTAATACATCGCTTTCAAAATTTGCATCTGTAATTGTATGTGCCATATTCGTTTTTTTTAAGTTAATTATATCTTCAAAACTATAAATATTCTAAAAAAGTTCATTTAAAAATTATTCACTTTCTTCTTCCATCCCCTCAAAACTTACTTCAACATCCACTTCATCCTCTTGTATTGTACCTGCAAGTATCTCTTCTAACTTATCATCTATCAAGGCATTAACATCATTTTTAAGGAATGATACACTGAGCCCAGGAATCAATTCTAATTCACTAATAAATTCATTAGAAATATTCACTTTTGCTCCTCTACAATTCGTGCTTACTAACATTCGTTCCATTTTATCTAATAAATTGACTTTGATGAATTTTTCACCAGGATATTTTTTAATTACATGAACTATCTCTTGAACGGTTGTCGATTGCAAATGATCTACCACAGCTGTGATAAATACTTCTTTTGTTAACTTATTACGTATTTCAGAGAGTAACTCTATCTGTGTAATTTCTAATTCAAATTCTCCTTCTTTCCATCTGCTTGGTGCATAACTACAGGTGATAAATAATAAATTCCCAGGAGTATCGATATAGTTTTTAAATTCAATATATTTCTTTTTAAATAGCATGATTTCTCGTGAACCTGAAAAATCTTCTATCACAAATCTTCCATAGGGCGCACCCGTTTTATCAAATTTAGATGTAGAAGATGTAATAATACCTGCAATCTTTAAACTTCTATTTTTTTTGATTTCAATTTCAGCAATACTACAATTACTATAGGTAGAAATGTCTCGTTGATAATCATCTAGTGGATGACCGCTGATATAAATACCTGTAACTTCTTTTTCTTTATTTAATTTTTCAATCAAGTGCCAAGGTTCACATTTAGGTATAGCAGGTTCAGTAATAACTGCATCAGCCCCTCCCCCAAACAAAGAATTTTGCATACTACTAGCACTTTGTTGTGCTTGATTCCCAAACTTCACTACTTTTTCTAAGAAGGATTCTCCATTGCTTTCACTAAAGTATTGTGCACGATGTGTATTCTCAAAACAATCAAATCCACCACCAAATGCTAATCCTTCAAATGCTCTTTTATTCACGGTTCGTAAATTCAATCGACGAGCCATATCAAAAATACTTTTGTAATTGCCATTGGTTTCTCGTTCTCGTATTATTTCTTCTACTGCCAATTGCCCCATTCCTTTTAAAGCAGTCATAGCAAATCGAATCGCTCCATTTTTATTAACTACAAATGTATCTGCACTTTCATTTACATCAGGTCCTAATACATCTATTTTCATTCGTTTACATTCTTGTAAAAAGAATTTCACACTATCAATATTACCCATATTATGTGTGAGTACCGATGCCATAAATTCAGCTGGGAAATGTGCTTTTAAATAAGCTGTATGAAAAGCTAAATAAGCATAACAAGTAGAATGCGATTTATTAAAGGCATAGGATGCAAAAGCTTCCCAATCGGTCCAAATCTTTTCTAATATTTTTTCATCATGTCCATTTGCTTTTGCTCCTGTCAAAAACTTTTCCTTCATCTTATCCAATACATCCTTTTGCTTTTTACCCATTGCTTTTCGAATAGTATCTGCATCTCCTTTAGTAAAATTGGCAAGCTTTTGCGAAAGTAACATTACTTGTTCTTGATAAACTGTAATACCATACGTACTTTTCAAATTGTCTTCCATTTCCGGCAAATCATAATGGATTTTTTCACGGCCATGTTTTCTATTTACAAAGTTTGGTATATACTTGATTGGACCTGGTCTGTACAAGGCATTCATCGCAATTAAATCTTCAAAAATATCGGGTTGTAAATCCCGTAAATATTTTTGCATGCCCGGACTCTCATATTGGAAAATCCCAACGGTTTCGCCTTTTTGGAATAATTCAAATGTTTTAGGATCATCTAAGGGTATATCATCTGCTATAATATCGATATCATGTCCTCGCTTCACCAATCGTATCGCATCTTTAATAATAGTTAATGTTTTCAAGCCTAAGAAATCCATTTTCAATAAGCCTGATTTTTCTACCACACTATTATCAAATTGAGTCACTAATAAATCACTATCTTTTGCAGTAGTTACTGGTACAAATTTCTTAATGTCATCAGGTGTAATAATCACTCCACAAGCATGTATCCCTGTGTTTCTTACCGAACCTTCTAACTTCTTAGCAATTTGAATCATATTGCCAATCTCATCATTGTTTTCCGCTAACTTTCTAAAATCTTTAGCTGCAATGAGTTGTTCTGCATTTAATTCCCCCTTTAATTTATCCTCTATACCTTCAGCTTTTAAAATCTTATTTAAAGTTGCTCCTAAATGATTAGGAAATGCTTTGGTTACTTTGGTTACATCTGCAAGTGGAATATTTAATACTCTTCCAACATCCTTAATAGAAGATTTAGCAGCCATACTGCCATAGGTAATGATTTGTGCTACTCGTTCTTTTGAATATTTATCAATTACATATTTAATTACTTTCTCTCTTCCTACATCATCAAAATCGATATCAATATCGGGCATACTAACCCTTTCAGGATTTAAAAAACGCTCAAAAAGCAAATCGTATTTAATTGGGTCGACATTCGTAATTCCTAATGCATATGCCACCACACTTCCAGCTGCACTTCCTCTTCCTGGACCTACCCAAACATCCATTTGTCTTGCTGCTGTGGTAAAATCTTGTACAATTAAAAAATAACCAGGATAACCCGAATCGATAATTGTTTTTAATTCGAAATTGATTCGCTCTTCCACTTCAGCTGTAATAACCCCATATTTTTTTTTGGCTCCTTCATAGGTCAAAAAAGTTAAGTAATCTCCTTGATTAGCAAAACCTTCAGGCAGGGTGAAATTGGGTAATAAAATATCTCTGGTAAGTTTCGGTGGACTGATCGCATCCACTATCATATTGGTATTATCTAATGCAAATGGAATATCAGCAAATACCTTTTCCATCTCTGCAGTGGTTTTGAAAAAGTATTGATCATTGGGAAATTTAAATCGACGGTCTTTAGAGATTGCATCATCATTTACAAAATCATCAAAACCTGGAGTACTTTGTTTTTCACCTGTATTCACACATAATAAAATATCATGTGCATTATAATCTTCTATATCTAGATAATGTGCATCATTAGTCGCTATAACCGGGATACCAAATTCGCCCGAAAATTTAATCAAGACCTGATTCACGTCTTCTTGTGACATCCCCGAACCATCTAGATTTTTAAGATTATGTCTTTGTAATTCGATAAAATAATTCTCCTTCCCAAAAATATTCATCCATTCTTCAAAGACTTTACGTGCTTCTGCTTCGCCTTTTTTCAAAATGGTCTGTGGAACGATGGCTCCTATACAACAAGTAGTAGCAATTAAACCTTTACTGTATTGTTTAATTAATTCTTTATCTACACGAGGATATTTTCCATATAAACCATCTATAAAACCTAATGAACAGAGTTTAGATAAATTTTCATAGCCTTCTTGATTTTTAGCTAATAGTAATTGATGATATCGTAAATCTTTATCTCCTTTGGTAAATGATTTTTTAAATCGATCTTCTACCACATAAAATTCACATCCTACAATTGGTTTCACGCCTTGTTTTTCAGCTTCTGCTACGAAATGAAATGCCCCAAACATATTTCCATGATCTGTTAAGGCAACGGCAGGCATTCCGTCTGCTTTTGCTTTAGCAATCATCCCTTTGATGCTAGAGGCGCCATCCAATAAGGAAAATTGAGAGTGACAATGTAAATGTGAAAACTGCATATAACGATTTTATTCTGTGTACAAAGAGAATAAATTTTGAATTAAATGCCGTCGATAGTTGTTAAAAATATTTCAACAATTGTATAAAATTACCCATAATAGTATATCATAGGTATGGAAAAATTAATGAGGTAGTTTATCTTTCAAATAACCATAACACCAGGTGCCGAACAAGGCAAAGAAAATACTCACCGTGATAGCAATAAAGCCAGCTCCCACTTGAGCAAATAAAGGTCCTGGACAAGCACCAGATAAAGTCCATCCAATTCCAAATAAGATGCTACCAAATATTTGACCTTTATGAAATGTTTTGGGCTTAATAACGATAGCCTCCCCGTGAATTGTTTTTAGCTTAAATTTTTTAATCAGAAATACTGAAATGGTAGCCACCATAAGGGCTGTGCCAATAACACCAAACATATGAAATGATCGAAAGGTAAACATTTCATAAATCCTAAACCAACTAATTATTTCGGCTTTTACAAATACGATCCCAAATAAAATGCCTACCAATAAGTATTTGATATTTTCCTTTATAGATATACTAGTGGTGATTGTATTCGTATCTGCACTAAATTCATCCGATGGATTTGTAATCTCTGTCATTTTATAATTGAAGTATAAATGGTAATATAAATCTGGTAAATAAAATACCTGTTAACATAAAACTAATTGTAGCAACTAATGAGGTCCATTGAAGGTTGGATAGTCCCATAATAGCATGACCACTCGTGCACCCTCCTGCATAACGAGTACCGAAGCCCACTAAAAAGCCTCCTACTGCTATGCAAATAAAGCCTCTGATACTAAATAATGCCTTAAAACTGAATAAATCTACTGGTAATAAACTATAGATATCTGTTATATGATATTTTTTCATATCCGCAATAGTAGTAGCAGTTAGTTGTATCGGTTTCGGATTTCCTATAATGTTAGTGGCAATCACAGCCCCTAGTATAATTCCTAGTACAAAAAATATATTCCAAATTTCTTTTTTCCAATTATAGCTGAAGTAGCTCACTTTTGTAGGTAAACAAGCTGCACATATATGTCGCAAACTAGATGATAAACCAAACGATTTATTATCTAATAGCAATAAAACAGGAACTATAATACCTATTAAAAAACCAGCTACATACCAAGGCCAAGGTATTTGAAGAAAAGTAATCATAAGGATATTAAAGATTGGGTTGTGGAGTCATACGTAAATAAGGCTTAATTTCTTTGAATCCTTTAGGAAATTTGGCTGCTATATCTGCAGTTTTAATAGAAGGAGCAACTACAACATCTTCTCCGTTTTTCCAATTAGCTGGAGTAGCTACACTATAATTCGCAGTTAATTGTAAAGAATCAATCACTCTTAATAATTCCACAAAGTTTCTTCCTGTAGATGCGGGATATGTAATGATTAATTTTACTTTTTTATCTGGTCCAATAATAACCACCGATCTTACTGTGAATTTATCAGAGGCATTCGGATGTACAAAATCATAAAGCGTTGAAATCTTAAATTCAGGATCTGCTATAATTGGAAAATTAACGGTGGTTGATTGTGTCTCATTGATATCTTTTATCCATTCATGATGCATCTCAATTTCATCTACACTCAGTGCTATTACTTTTACATCTCTTTTATCAAAATCAGCCTTCATTTTTGCTACTGTACCTAATTCTGTGGTACAAACCGGAGTAAAATCTGCTGGATGAGAAAATAACACTACCCATTTGTCGGCCGACCAATTATAAAAATCTATAATTCCTTCTGTAGTATTTGCCGTGAAATTTGGCGCTGTATCCCCTAGTTTAATTGACATAGTATTTATTTTTTTTATTGAAATAATGTGCAAATATATACATATTCTATCAAATTAGTAGTATTTAATTTTTAGCTAAAAAAAAGCATTACTTAAAAAAGTAATGCTCACAAAAAAATCTGAAAAAAATTAGTCTTAGTTTTTAGTAACAGTTACTTTTTTAGTGATAGACTCATTACTGTTTTTAATTTTGATGATATACTCACCTGCATATAGTTTTTGTGTATCAAAATAAGCAATGGTACTTCCTTGATTAATAGTTGTGTTTGCTACTTCTTTTCCTAATACATCATATAAATAAACTTGAATCGATTCTTTTACTAAGTCGTTCAATTGTATAGCTATTAAATCGCTGCTTGGATTAGGGAAAACGCTTACATTGATTTTATCTAAATAATTATTTTGGATACTTGTTGAAGGTGTATATGTAGTTGTTGATTCAGTAATACTAGTTACTTTAGAGGCATTTTTCACTCCATAAAAGGTTGGTCCTACTACATATGGATATGCCGAATTCCAATTAGCATCAACGGTTGCAAAATAACAATATTTTCCTGCAGGATATTCTGGTGTTACACAAAAACGACCATTATGTTCATCTAAATAATCTGGACTACCTGTATGAGCTACATATTCATAATCTTCTCTGAAATATCCTAATGGATATGTGGTATTAATGGCTGGTCCATCTGGCACGTCTATTCCTGTAGGGCCTAATGTTCTAGCTGTAATAGCGCGTAATTGATAACTAGATTTCATACGAACTACACCACCAGTTCCGTCAGCATTTTTAAAAGCATAAGCACCATAAATTGGGTAGCCATCATACGCATAGCCAATTAATGGAGAATGTGTGGTACTATCTATAGCATATAATCCGTCTGCATTATATAAATTACAAACTGTAGAAATAACTACTCTATCTAGATTAAATGCACTTGGATTTTGATGATGATGATAGTTGCCCATCGCTGGATGTCCTTTCGAACAATCAAAGCCACCTCTTTCAGCTACGATAGCATCTCTATTCCAATCCATACTTCCACCTGGTCCACCTGGACATGGAGGATTTCCCGGACCACCGCATAACGCACTAGTTGTAGGATTCCACGCCACCCCATCTCTATAATCAAATAAGGCTACTCCATTAATAAAGATACCAATATTACCTCCTGTTGTTGCAGTTAAAGTTCCAGTATCAGGCTCTGGTTTTAAGGAGATTTTAAATATCGCATTTTGATTGCTTGCTAAAGAAGGATTTCCAAAAAATGGACCTGTTATATAAGATGGTACTCCTGTAGTTGTAACATATACCCAATTAGTTGAATACTGTACGTTTTGCACGTTAGCTAAAACCGTTTCATCAATAGCTGTTGAACTACCTGATACATAATGACGACCCATTATCGTATTATTTTGTAACCAATTTAAAATAGCTGGATTTGTTTGTGCAAAACCAACATATAGGCTCAAACAAAAAATACTTGATAGAATAATTTTTTTCATAGTTTAATATATATTTTTTTATAAGACGAATTACAAATCTAAATCCTTCGTTGTTAATTATTGTTTTATTATTTTAATTGATTTTGAATCATTCCATCTAAGATAATATACTCCTTTACTAATAGATGAAAAATCTTGCTTTTCAATGGCTGAGCCCTCATATATAACATGTCCCAATGCATCATATAAAATCATATACGTATTTAAAAAATCTTGATTAAATTATAAATAGCCAGTAATTTAGGAATAGTCATTTCGGATGTATCAATCTCTCCCGAACCTCCAATACCACCAACAATCCCTCCTACTCCTGTTCGAAAACTATATCTACCAGTTAGTATACCACAGCGTGTGGCTGAGCATACTGGATTTGACATGGCATTGGTAAATAAAATGCCTTTATCTAGAAGTTTTCTAATATTTGGTAATCCTACCGTATCTTGATGATCAGCATAAAAACCAAAGTAGTCCGTTCCGATATCATCAGCAATGATGAGTAATACATCTCGTTGTGCGAATAAGTTGGTAAAAGTAGAAAGGAATAGTAAAAGTAGTA
>CANHVE010000096.1 GCA_947464015.1 Saprospirales bacterium
AAGCTATTCAACAAGTAATTGAATTATTAGACAATGGAAGTCTTCGAACTGCTGAACCTATTGGTGATTCATGGCAAATCAATGAATGGGTAAAAAAAGCTGTAATTCTATATTTTCCAATTTGCAAAATGGAAACTATTGAAGTAGGACCATTTGAATTTCATGATAAAATTCCTCTCAAAAAAAATTATGCGCAATTAGGGGTGCGTGTTGTACCTCATGCGATTGCACGACATGGCGCATTTTTACAAAAAGGTGTCATATTAATGCCATCTTATGTCAATATTGGTGCTTACGTAGACGAAGGTACTATGGTTGATACTTGGGCTACTGTCGGCTCTTGTGCTCAAATTGGGAAAAATGTACATCTAAGCGGCGGTGTAGGAATAGGCGGAGTATTAGAACCAATTCAAGCTAGTCCAGTTATTATCGAAGACAATTGTTTTGTTGGTAGCAGATGTATAGTTGTTGAAGGAGTAAGAGTTAGAAAAGAGGCTGTACTAGGTGCTAATGTAGTATTAACCAAAAGTACTAAAATTATTGATGTAAGTGGAAATACCCCAATTGAATATATTGGTGAAGTTCCAGAAAGAAGTGTAGTAATTCCAGGTTCGTATACAAAAAAATTCCCTGCTGGATCCTATCAAGTGCCTTGTGCACTTATAATTGGAAAAAGAAAAGCTAGTACTGATTTAAAAACTTCATTAAACGATGTGCTTAGAGAATACAATGTAGCTGTTTAATTCAGTAGTTTTTACTGACCAAAAAGCTTACTCCAAAATCCTTTTTTCTTTGCATAATTAAAATGTGCTTCAGGATTTTGAATTTGATGATTTAACTCGCCCCCATCTGGATGTATCATTTGCCAAATATTACTCCAACCAGGAAATCCACCTATATTTCTATCATCAATAAACATATCAGCATCTATTTTTCTTCCGATACCTTCTTTGATTTCTTCTTCTGGAAAATTTCTATTGATTGCATAAAATTCAACTCCATTTTGTTTGCAAAATTCTACTGCTTCATCTAACATTTTTCCTTCTCTATAAGTCCATAATACTAATTGATGTTTTTTCTCATTTAACATCTTTAAGGTTTGAAATGCAAATAACATCTCTTTACCAATCTTTGGATATGCATGTTCAACGATAGTGCCATCAAAATCTACAGCTATTTTCATTATAATTATATTAAATTATTTAAAACGATTATCTTTTGTTTTGTCAAATAATGGCTCCGGTACTGGAGGATTATCATTCT
Organism: Saprospirales bacterium; assembly: GCA_947464015.1. Lineage (GTDB taxonomy): Bacteria > Bacteroidota > Bacteroidia > Chitinophagales > CAMDFR01 > CAMDFR01. The sequence goes on from CANHVE010000096.1 coordinate 1,264, forward strand.
CATTAATAGCAAAGGTAAAAACTTTCTCTACCCAATTCCAAAAACCTCCTTCATATTTAAATCCTTCATAGGTACCATCGGGTACATAGGTAAATCCTAGTCCTATATTTGAAGAATCTTCTGGTTCAGTATGATCATATACTATTAAATGTTGTGTAGTATCATAATTCATAGTTGCTACAGCATTAAATTTATAATCTAAAAATATTCTATTTGCTGTTGCTGTATGTCCATCTTTATATTTGTATTTAAATATGGGCAAACCAAATCTAGGATATCCTTGATTAAACCATAAAACATCAGCTATTTTCCTATGTCCAAACAAATCATAACCATCATACCCAAATAAAATATAACAATTTCTACCTAATGCATAGGTCTTAATAATTTTATAATACAATTGCCCTAGCCAACAATCTTGATTTAAGGTATCTTGTATATGATAAGTCATCGTATCGCTTGTATCAAATAATGGGAACATTTTTAGTTTATCACTTTGCATTTGAATTGTACCATAATATCTATACATGCCTTTTCCTAAGTATAATTGCCAACTTAAAATCCTAAATGTAGAATCTGGAGCATACAAAGAAGAGATACAAGTTAAGGAGTCGAAAGGATAATAAAATGATTCATCTGTCTTAAGAGCTCTAGTTAATGCTGGAATAAATTTATGTAAAGCATCAACACGTTTACCTGGATTAGTATCATTCAACATCGTATAGCCTATTTTAATCAAGCTATCTTGTTTTTCATCTAATATTAGTTTACTATCTTTACTCAATTGAGCATGGCTCGAGATAGAAAGGCCAAATAAAAGTATACTTAAACCTATAATTGTTTTTTTCATATTTTCTGTAGCTATTGCAAAAATAAAGCCCGTTTAATTAAAACGGGCTTTTTTTATTAACGTTATAGTATTTATACTTATTATACTTTTTCGATTACGATAGCACTTGCTCCACCACCACCATTACAAATTCCTGCTGCGCCATATTTAGCCCCTTTATTTTTCAATACTGAAATCAAAGTGCATACTATTCTTGCTCCACTAGCTCCTACCGGATGACCTAATGCAACGGCACCACCAAATGCATTTACTTTTAAGGCATCTAATCCTAATAATTTCGTATTAGCCATAGTAACATTAGCAAAAGCTTCATTAATTTCGAAATAATCGATTTGACTAATTTCTAATCCTGCTTTTTTAGCAGCTAAAGGCATTGCTTTAGCCGGAGAGGTAGTAAAATCATCAGGTGCTTGTTCTGCATCTGCATATCCTCTAATAATGGCAATTGGTTTTAATCCTAATGCATCTGCTTTAGACTTACTCATCAATACAACTGCTGCTGCACCATCATTAATTTTAGATGCATTTACTGCAGTAACAGTACCATCTTTATTGAATGCTGGTTTTAAAGTAGCAACTTTATCTGCTCTTAATTTTTTATATTCTTCGTCTTCTTTTACAAAAGTACTGTCCCCTCTACCTTTTACTTCTACATCAAAAAGCTCATCCGCAAATGCGTTTTGTGCATATGCATCATTAGCTCTCTTATAGGATTTAATGGCAAATGCATCTTGATCTTCTCTTGTAAAATTAAATTTTGCTGCGCATTTATCGCCACTCGCTCCCATCATTAGTTTACTATATGGATCTTGTAAGGCATCTCTCACAATTGCATCTATTAATTCAGCATTTCCATATCTATAGCCATTTCTACCAGATGCCATCATATAAGGTGCATTGGTCATACTCTCCATACCACCTGCTACTACTACTTCTTTATCACCTAATATGATTGATTGAGCACCTAAAATAATGGCTTTCATACCACTAGCACATACTTTATTAACCGTTGTACAAGTTGCATTAACGTGCACTCCTGCAGCAATCGCTGCTTGACGAGCTGGTGCTTGACCGTTATTGGCTTGAATTACATTACCCATGATCACCTCATCTACTTGTTCCCCTGAAATTCCTGCTCTTTCCATTGCTTTTTTAATAGCTTGAGCACCTAATTCAGTTGCACTAACAGCGCTTAAAACACCACTCATACTTCCAATTGGCGTGCGAGCCATTGATATAATATATACTTCGTTCATTTTTAGAATATTTTAGGTTGCAAAGCTAAACAAAAAAAGCAAAAGACGGAAACCCTAACCGTCTTTTGCTAAACTCTAAAAAAACCCAAAAAAAAACTTATCTAGATGCTATATAGTTATTAAGTGCTATGGTTGATGAACTAAAAGAAAATTCTTCATTTACTGTATAATAATTATTCTTATCAATAGTCTTATCAAAAGCTTCTTTTGCAAAATCTAATTTGGTACTTTCAAAACTAAATTCGTGTAAAATAGATTTCACTTGTTGAGTTGTAAAGTAGTTTGTTCTTAATACAGTTTTTGCGATACTTAACATAGTGCTTTCAAATGAGGCATTTCTTAAATTTATAATCAGCATATTAAAATCTGCGTTGTTCATTGCTCGAGGGATATTGCATACAGGAGTTGGAGTTGGAGGTGGAGGAGTACCACAATGACCCGAATAATTTCCATAATGGTGACCTCCGCCATGATAATTTCCGCCATAATAATTGTTACTTGAGGGATTATACGGATAATTATTATTATTCCAAGATCCTGAATTTGCTGGAGCTTGTAATGCAACTATTCTATCTACATTTAAGTTAGAACCTGTAATAGTAGCATAAAGCTCAGCACTTGCTTGTACATATATGGTTCCACTATAAACTAATCTTTGTGTATATCCACCACCATACATCCATTGTAAAACATAAGCATTAAGTATGTGATTCCCTGGATTTAAGTTTTCAATTCTTAAAGTAGAATTAGCTTGATTGTAATTTTGACCATCTATGGTGCATGTAAATGGTGCATTATCATACATTCGTAAATTAAGAATTGATGGTACATATTGTGCCATCATAGCACTTAAAGAAATAAGCTGAATTGAAATAAGTAACATTATACGTTTCATAATTTAGTTCTCCTTTTATTTTTTGTTGAACGATATAAATGCATAGACAAGAGCTGTGCCAATTTTCAATTAAAAATCTCACAACTCAATAAAGACGATAACTTGAACGTAATTGAAGCTAAAAAAAAATTAATAAGGTAAACTATTTATGATATTAGTATAATCATTAAAAAGCAAATTACATATTTCTTCTATACTGACCCCCTACTTCAAATAATGCTGCCGTAATTTGACCTAATGTACAGTATTTACAAGCTTCCATAAGTGCTTCAAAAATATTTTGATTTTGAATAGCTACTTTTTGGATATGACGTAATTGTTCTTTAATTATTTCCTCATTACGTTTTTGTAAATTTTCTACTGTGTGTATTTGAAATACTTTCTCCTCTTCAGTTGATCGAATCACTTCTTGAGGAATTACTGTTGGCGAACCTTTACTACTTAAGAAAGTATTAACTCCAATAATTGGATATTCACCAGTATGTTTTAAAGTTTCATAGTATAAACTCTCTTCTTGAATTTTTCCTCTTTGATACATCGTTTCCATAGCACCTAATACACCTCCTCGTTCAGTAATTTTATCAAATTCAATGAGGACAGCCTCTTCCACAAGATCAGTTAATTCTTCAATAATAAAAGAACCTTGCAGTGGATTTTCATTTTTTGCTAAACCTAATTCTCTATTAATTATTAATTGAATGGCCATTGCTCTACGAACACTATCTTCTGTAGGTGTTGTTATGGCTTCATCGTAGGCATTGGTATGAAGTGAATTACAATTATCGTATATCGCATAAAGCGCTTGCAATGTGGTACGAATATCATTGAAATCTATTTCTTGTGCATGTAAACTTCTACCAGATGTTTGAATATGATATTTCAACATTTGTGCTCGTTCATTAGCACCATATTTTTTAGCTAGTGCTTTAGCCCATATTCTTCTAGCTACTCTACCAATAACGGCGTATTCGGGATCGATACCATTACTAAAGAAGAATGATAAATTAGGACCAAATTCATTGATATCCATTCCTCTACTTAAATAATATTCAACATATGTAAAGCCATTTGCTAATGTAAAAGCCAATTGAGAAATAGGATTAGCACCTGCTTCTGCAATATGATAACCTGAAATTGAAACCGAATAGAAATTACGTACTTTATTATTGATAAAATATTGTTGTACGTCGCCCATCAAACGTAAAGCAAATTCTGTCGAAAAAATACAAGTGTTTTGCGCTTGATCTTCCTTTAGAATGTCTGCTTGTACAGTACCACGAACTTGTGCAAGAGTTTCTTTTTTAATTTTTTCATAGACTTCCTTATCTAGAACTTGATCTCCAGTAACACCAAGTAACATTAAACCTAAACCATCATTTCCTTCGGGTAAATCTCCATTATATCTAGGCTGTTTGCTTCCTTTAGCCTTATAAATAGCATCTATTTTAGCTTGTACTTCTTTTTCTAATCCATTTGCTTGGATATATTTTTCGCATTGTTGATCGATAGCTGCATTCATAAAAAAGCCCAAAAGCATGGGAGCCGGACCATTAATGGTCATACTAACCGAAGTTTTTGGATCGGCTAAATCAAAACCAGAATATAATTTCTTTGCATCATCTAAGCAACAAATACTCACCCCACTATTCCCCACTTTACCATATATGTCGGGTCTATATTCAGGATCACGACCATATAAGGTAACACTATCAAATGCGGTTGAAAGTCTTTTTGCAGGCATTCCGAGACTTACATAGTGAAAACGTTTATTGGTTCTTTCTGGTCCACCTTCCCCAGCAAACATACGAGTAGGATCTTCCCCTTCTCTCTTGAAAGGATAAATACCTGCAGTAAATGGAAATTCACCTGGTACATTTTCTTGTAGCGTCCAATATAAAATCTCCCCCCACGCTTTAAATTTAGGTAGAGCCACTTTAGGTACTTGAGTATGGGATAAAGATTCACTATGTGTTTTTAATGAAAGTATTTTGTCTCTTACTTTAAATTTATATTCTTCGTCCTTATATAATTGTTTTTTAGCAGCCCATTCGTCGATAATTTTTTTATTACGAGGATCTAGTTGAAGTAAGGCATCTTCATACAATTCTTGTATTCTTTTGATTAATCTATCTCTATCCTCTGCCTTTGAATTTTTAATATTTTCAATGGTAGTATGGTAGCCATATAGCGTGTCTGCAATAGCACACTGATCTTTCACCCATTTATCATAAGCTCTGTTATTATCTGCTATTTCACTTAAATATCTGGTTCTTTGTGGAGGGATAACAAATATTTTTTCACTCATTTCATCTGTTGCCACAAATGAAGAATCTAAATTAAAATTGGCTTTCTTTTTAAGAATATCAATAATTACTTTATAAAGATTATTCATCCCTGGATCATTGAATTGAGAGGCGATTGTACCAAACACAGGCATCTCATCAACTGCTTGATCAAATAATTTATGATTTCGTTGAAATTGTTTACGAACATCTCTTAATGCATCTTGTGCACCTCGCTTATCAAATTTATTTAAGGCGATAACATCTGCGAAATCGAGCATATCAATTTTTTCTAATTGAGAAGCAGCACCATATTCGGGAGTCATCACATATAAACAAGCATTACCAAATTCAGTAATTTCTGTATCGCTTTGACCGATACCTGAGGTTTCCAAAATAATTAAATCGAAATCTGCTGCTTTTAAAATATCAAGAGCTTCGCGAACATGACCACTTAAAGCTAAATTGGCTTGACGAGTAGCCATCGAACGCATGTATACTCTATCATTATTGATGGAATTCATACGTATTCTGTCGCCTAATAAAGCCCCACCTGTTTTCCTTTTGGAAGGATCAACAGAGATGATAGCGATATTTTTATCTTTAAAATCAATTAAAAATCTACGCACTAATTCATCCACTAAAGAAGATTTGCCTGCACCACCAGTACCTGTTATCCCTAAAACTGGAGTATGCGTTTTAGCAGCGGCACTTTTAATTTCGTCGTAATATTTTTTAAAATCTTCAGGATTATTTTCTGCACAAGATATTAATCGACCGATAGCTACTTTATTTTTAGACGCAATTTGTTTTACTTCCCCATTTAAATTTTCACCTGTTGCGAAATCGCTTTTTTGAACGAGATCATTAATCATCCCTTGAAGGCCCATTTCTCTACCATCATCAGGCGAGTATATACGCGAGATACCATAATCCATAAGTTCTTTGATTTCACTTGGTAAAATCACGCCCCCTCCACCAGCAAATATTTTGATATGACTTGCTCCTTTTTCTTTAAGCAAATCGAACATATATTTAAAATATTCGTTGTGTCCACCTTGGTAGCTAGTCATAGCAATAGCTTGAGCATCTTCTTGAATGGCTGTATCAACTACTTCCTGTACACTTCTATCATGCCCAAGATGAATCACTTCTACACCATTTGCCTGTATTATACGACGCATCACATTGATAGCAGCATCATGTCCATCGAATAAAGAGGCTGCAGTAACTATACGAACTTTATTATGAGGGGTATAAGACTGTACTTCTTGCATATATATATAATTTATATTGCTACAAATTTACTACACAATCATAAAACATGAGTAAATAATAGCAAGAAACTTAACTTAACAAGTCTAAAAGGGCTAATTTCATTAAATAAAGTCATTTAAAGGCGGGCATTTTATTTATTTCAAAAGTTATTCAAATAGTGAAAAAAGCTAATATATTAGTATCAATGGCATTATTATTTTACATAGAGCGCGTTGAAATATAAAATCAATACATAGATTAATTTTATATATTCGTAATCAATTTTTTATAACCTAAAACAAAAAAACAATGTTAAAAGAATTTAAAGAGTTTGCCATGAAAGGCAATGTAATGGACCTAGCGATAGGGGTTATTATTGGAGGAGCCTTTGGTAATATAGTAGGCTCACTTATCAATGATGTTATTACGCCCTTATTATTAAAACCATTATTAGATACAGCACATTTGACAAATATTGCAGATTTGAAATGGGGAGCTGTTAAATATGGTAATTTTATTTCTTCAGTAATCACATTTATCTTAATTGCATTTGTGATGTTTATGATTGTAAAAGCGATGAACAAAATGAAAAAACCTGCAGAGGAAGCTCCTGTAGCAGATCCAGAGCCATCTTCAACTGATAAATTATTAATGGAAATCAGAGATAGTTTAAAAAAATAATTCATTATTCAAAACAAATAAGATCCTGTTCAATATCTTTGAGCAGGATTTTTTTTAATATACCTATGATACTAATAGATACACATACACACTTATACGACGAGAGTTTTAAGGAGGATATAAAAAGTGTGATAGAAAGATCGAAAAACAATTCGGTAAACTATGCATTATTACCCAATATTGATAGCAGTTCGATAGACAGTTTAAAAAAATTGGTACAAGTAGATTCAGACTATTTTAAACCTATGATGGGACTGCACCCTTGTTCGGTAGCTTCTAATTGGGAGGAAGAACTAGGAATTATCAAAGCAGAGTTAGACTCCTATCCTTATATGGCTATAGGTGAAATTGGCTTAGATTATCATTGGGATTTAACATATAAAGAAGCACAAAAAGAAGTTTTCATTAAACAATTAAGATGGGCGAAAGAAAAAAAATTACCTGTATCTATACATTCACGTAAAGCTTATGCAGATTTATTACATATTTTAAGAGAAGAGAAAACAGATGATTTACAAGGGGTTTTACATTGTTTTGGAGGAGATTTGACTGAAGCACATAAAGCTATAGATATGGGATTTTATATAGGAATTGGAGGAGTTGTAACCTATAAGAATTCTAGTATGGCAGAAATTGTAAAAGCAATTAATTTAAATTATATTTTATTAGAAACAGATGCCCCTTATTTACCACCAGTTCCATATCGAGGCAAAAGAAATGAAAGTAGTTATATACATACAATTGCTTCATTTATTGCAACACTTAAACAAGTAACACTAGAGGAAGTAGCCATGCAAACTACTGAAAACGCTAAAAAGCTATACAAATTCTAAATTCATTTTTGTATCCTTACGAATAACTGAGGCAGAGTACTTGTATTTTTTGTACTTTTGCGAGTATCAATCTTAGAGAGGTGTCCGAGTGGTTGAAGGAGCACGCCTGGAAAGTGTGTATGCGGGAAACTGTATCGAGGGTTCGAATCCCTTCCTCTCTGCAAATAAAAAATGAATCTCACTATGTGAGATTTTTTTATGTAGAGCAGAAGCTAAACTTGTTTAAGCGAATGTGATACATAAAAAAAACAAATCTGAAAGATTTAATTTTATTATTTAAGCCCCCAAACTTGGGAAAGCGAAGCAATCCCTTCCTCTCTGCAAATAAAAAATGAATCTCACTATGTGAGATTTTTTTATGTAGAGCAGAAGCTAAACTTGTTTAAGCG
>CANHVE010000097.1 GCA_947464015.1 Saprospirales bacterium
TATTCAAACAAGAATGCCATACGATTTAATCATTGAATAAAATTTAGTCATCATCAAAACCTTTTTCAGAAATACTAAATTATCTATTATTAGAGCGCTTTATAGCGCTGATAATTGGCTGCTATATCTATATCTAGATCATTTTTGGAAACCGAAAAAGAATTCATTAGAAGCTTTCTTATATGATTTCTCGAAAGATAAAAAAGATTTCACTGTGCTTCAAATAGGTGCAAATGATGGCCTCATCAATGATCCAATTTGCAAACTGATTCGAAAAGGACAATGGCAAGGAGTTTTAATAGAACCGCAAAAATTAGTGTTTGATACCTACTTGAAACCACTTTATAAGAATTATTCCAAAATTAAATTATATAATCAAGCTATTGGCAAACAAAATGCCACTGAAAAATTATATGTGATTTCCTTTTCTGCATCTCGCTGGGCAACTGGTTTAGCTAGTTTTGTGCGCAGTTCTATTGAAGGGAAAATAGCAGATGGTTATGTAGCTAAATGTATTCAGAAATACAATGAAAAAGCACCTTCCTCAACAGAGGCTTATATTGCCACACAAGAAGTTGATTGTGTTACTTTCGAACATATTTTTAAGTCTTCTGCAGTATCAAAAATTGATTTGTTACAAATAGATACAGAAGGTTTCGATTTTGAAATCATTAAAATGTTTCCATTTGATCAAATGAAGCCAGCATTAATTTCATTTGAATCGGAACGACTTTCTGCGGAGGATATGAAAGCCTGTGAAGTGTATCTGAAAAAAATGGGATATAATGTATCACCTATTGAACGTGATTCAGTAGCTGTATTGATGTAAATGATAGTGTAGCAAATGCTATGAATTACAATCCAAAAATGCGTTTGATATAATCACTTGCAAATAGATTATCTGGATCTTGTTGTTTTCTAATCTGTAAAAAATCATCCCATTTTTCATATAATAACGACAAGTCTTTCGCCTCTTTGGTATGCATTTTTCCCCAATGTGGTCTACCTCCATAATGACTACATATCTCTTCCATCGTTTTAAAATAATCTTGATAGGCTTTGCCTTTATAAACGTGAAAAGATATATAAGCGCTAGTTCGTTTATACGATGGACTAATCCAAATATCATCTGCTTTTACAAAGCGGTTTTCGGTGGGAAAATGAACGTGAAATTTCTTTTGATTGAATACACGTATAATCTCTTTCTTCACTGTTATATAGTCTTCTAAAGGCACACAATATTCCATTTCATTAAATCGCACATGTCGAGGTAAAGCATAAACTCTGTGACTCCAATTGACTTTAGCAGAGGTACCTGCTAACGCGCCTGATATTTTGGCAACATACTTACTCCAAGATGGGAAATGCAAGGTTGGATAAGAGATGGCATTGAATAAATCATTCTCTAAAACATTATCCATCCATGCACCTACTTTGTTTTCTACAATCTCTTTCGTACTTACCTGACTATATTTTGTTTGTGCTCTGGATGTATACGGAAACCAATAAAATTCGAAGTTACGTGTCGTTTGATTATGATGATCTAACTGCTTAAATACTTCTTCTATGGGTTCGCTTTTACTAATGAACTCAAGCTTGTACGAAGGAAGCACTTTAAATGTAAGTTCTGTTATAATACCAAATGTTCCTAATGATACTTGACAGGCTTTAAATAAAGTAGGATTTTCTTCTTCTGAACAGTAGACAATTTCTCCTTTCCCATTAATAAACTTAATCGCAAATAATTGAGAAGAAACATTACCAAATGCTAATCCTGTTCCATGAGTGCCGGTACTGATAGCACCAGCCAAAGCTTGTACATCTATATCTCCTAAGTTTTCTTGTGCTACACCTTGTGCAAAAGCTAATTCACCAAAGGCTTTAATTTTTGTTCCAGCTTTCACCACTACATGCATACGTTCTTTATTCACTTCTATAATACCTGTATAGCAATCTAGGCTAAGTAATATATGGTTGGTTTCTATGAGTGGTGTAAATGAATGAGCAGAGCCAACTACTCGTATTGTTTTTTTATTTTGTATAGCTTTTTGAACAATATCCAATATCTCTTGTTCTGTTGTAGGATAGAGCATTTCTTGGGGGCTAAAAAGTACCGAACCACTCCAATTGGATATTTGTTTTGTCATCATATAATTTGTAAGAAGAATACAAATATATATTTTCTATTTAATTCGTATTATATTTACTAGACATAAAATTATAATGAAAAAAATATTCTACTTAAGCCTTTTACTTTGTTTATCTTTTTTTGAATTACAAGCTCAGTATCTAATCGGCACACGTGATACTACTTTAATTGACGTTTCACGTTCAAGTAGAAGTATACAAGTATATATGTATTATCCCTCTAATCTTACGGGTACGGGTGTAGCTTTGGCTATTCCACCTGCCGGAGGCTTTCCAGTGGTGGTGGTAGCTCATGGATTTTCTATGGATTATGCCGCTTTCACTAATTTTAGAGATTCATTAGTACCAAAAGGCTATATCGTTTTAATTCCCAATACTGAAACGGGTATTATCGGAGTGAGTCATGGTAATTTTGGAGGTGATTTATCTTTTCTAGTGAATTATATGCAACAAGTAAATACAGTTCCTAGTTCTAGATTCTATGGTAAAGTACGAAACAAGTCAGCCATCATAGGTCATTCAATGGGTGGTGGTGCTACTTATTTAGGAGCCAATGGGAATAGTAATGTCACTACCACCGTTACTTTTAGTGCTGCAGAAACTACTCCTAGTGCGGTTACTGCCTGCGCTGCTATCACTGTTCCATCTTTAGTATTTGCCGGACAGAATGATTGTGTGGCTCCTCAAGCCACAAATCAAACACTGATGTATAACGCGCTGGCTTCTAGTTGCAAAACTAAAATCGTAATCAATAATGGCGGGCATTGCCAATATTCCAATTCAAGTTTTACTTGTGATTTTGGAGAAGGATCTTGTAGAGGAACTTCCACCATTTTAACTCGAGCGCAACAACAACCTATCGTTTTTGATTATCTATATAAATGGTTCGATTTTTATTTGAGAGGCAATTGTAATGCTTATACGAGTTTTCAAAATTTATTGACTACAGATACGCGTATTACCTATACTCAGGCTTGTTCATATGCTTTGCCAGTTGCTACTATTGCTAGCGATGCCACTATAAAATGTACTGAAGATTCATTGCGTGCTTATAGTACTTCGTCCTTTACTAGTTATACCTGGAATAATGGTAAAACAGATTCTTTGATTCACTTAAAAAATGCAGGTACTTATTTCTTAATTGTGACGGATTATATGGGTTGTAAAGATACTTCTAATACTATTTCTATCAGCAATAGAGCGGCAGGAAGAGCTTCACTTTCACCAAGCGGTACAATCAATATTTGCGATACGGCAGTTAGTATTTTAGTTCATGCTACAGGAACGGCATTGAGCAATTATATTTGGAATACCACTGATACAGGCACTGATATCACTGTGTCAGCTGTAGGTAATTATTATGTGCGAACTATAGATACTTTTGCTTGTATAGGTTTTTCAGATACGCTTTCGTTGGTAAATCATAGCCCCATTCATCCATTACTTAGTCCGAGCGATTCCGTGTTTATTTGTCCTGGCGATTCTGCTGTATTTACGGTAAGACCTTTGTTTAATACCTATATGTGGTTCGATAGTACTTCAGCAATTAATTATACAGCTACTGAATCTGCTATAGTGTATGTTGTAACTACCGATAGTAATGGTTGTCATGCATTTTCTGATACGGTGATAGTGCAAAAATTAATACCAGCCATTCCAAGCATTTTATTTCATACAGATTCGCTTGCAGCCGATACGGGATATGTAAGCTATCAATGGTATGATGAAACAAATACTTTAGTGAGTAGTGCTAGAGGTTTTATTCCTGCGGTAACTTCAGGAAATTTCTATGTGATAACCACTGATATAAACGGTTGTGCATCCCAATCAGCAACGGTTTCCTATGGCGTTTCTGTAGGTATTTCAGATGCTATACATCAAACTATACAAGTATATCCTAGTCCATTTACAAATCAATTAACGATTACTAATGCTCACATGAACGATATAGTAGAAGTATATACAAATAATGCTACATTGATTCATCGTCAAATATTAACTCATAAAAATACTTCGATAGATACTAGACTATTTGTTCCAGGAATGTATATCATTAAAATTATATCTACTTCGGGTACGAATATTTTTAAAGTAGTAAAGTAGTTATTTAAATCGAATACTTTTTATTGGGGTGATTTTCGAAATCAATAAAGAGGGGATGAGTAAAGATATCACGCAGGTGATAAAGGTGATCGTATTTAAACCCAAGATCCACATAAAATCAATATCTACGGGAGCTACACTTACATAATATGATTCAGGTGAAAGCTTGATAAATTTATAATGTTGTTCTAAGTAACATAATCCAATCCCTAAAATATTACCAATCAGTAAGCCTTTTAATATGAGTATGGCTCCTTGACGGATAAATATCATACGGATAAAATGATTGCTCGCTCCTAATGATTTTAGAATTCCAATCATATTGGTACGTTCTAATATTAATATCAATAATGCCGTTGCTAAATTTAAAATAGCTACTAAAAACATAATAGTTAATATAATTACTTCACTGCTGCTTTGCATCAATAACCAATCGAAAATATTAGGTTCTAGTTCTTGTATACTTACCACTTCTAAATCAGATACAGTAAAGGCATTACCAATTTCTTTAACCTGATGATCAATTTCATTTTTAAGTAATGACTTATAATAGTCTTCGCTCATAAATGGACTACCAAGTACTAAATAATAATTTTTTAACTTACTATGTTTGATGATTTTTTTATCCAGGAAAATTTCAAATCCTCCTACTGAATCTGGTCCCCAATGATTTTGCTCTTGTATCATCGACATGTTTACAAAAGCAAATTGTTTATCATATTCTTCTAAACCGCTATTATAAATGCCACATACTTCACATTGCTTCATTTTGATGGGTACCGACATGAAATTTAAAATCACTTTATCATGCAATTTTATATTTAAACTTTTAGCGATACTATTGGAGATTAGAATAGGTTCGCTAGAGCCCTCTTTTTTAGGGCTTAATGCTTTTCCTTCAATAATAAATTTAGAAAATTCGCTCCAATAAAAATCAGTATCAGCTCCACGAAGTATAATACCTTGAAAATCTTCTTTGGTTTTAATCAAGGCACCACAACTCCCATTATTTTGAATATGTACAATATTTTTGTTGCCAGTAAATTTGGGTTTTAGCGAAGAAGCAACAGCACGTTGAGAAATATTTTTTTGTACACTATATGGTTGGATATGAATATGAGCCCAAAAACCAAAAATTTTATTTTCAATTTCTTTTTGGAAGCCATTCACAAAACAAGAAGCAATAATCATTACGCTTAAGCTTAATGCTATAGCAATGGTAGCAATTCTGATAATGAATTTCGAAAAAGAATAGTTTTTGTTATTGCTTATTTTTTTCGATATAAAAAAAGGGGTATACAAATTATTATCAGTTTTTAGCGTATAAATATACAAATATTCATTTTCTATTATTAAATTTGGCTATTATTAACTCTCTAAATAAAATTATAATATGAAAAAGATTTTTATAGTTATCACTTTCTTAATGTTCACTACTGTTTATTTTTCAAATGCTCAAGTTCAAGCTAGCACAGAAGCTATAAGTTTGAATGCTGATGGATCTATAATGAAAAAAAATACATTTATAATTATTACGACTAAATCGTATCTAAAAGATTTAAATATTAATTCTATTAATATTAGTGGTTTAGATGATGGTACCTTGAAAAATACTGCAACATTATCATTTGAAACCATTATGAAAGTAAAACAACAAGCTCCAAGCAATAATGTATTTATGCAATTGCTAAATAGTCTAGGTGCAGCAGGTTTTTCAGTAGTCGGTACTACATCAGCTGCAACTGATACAGAATTGATTAATTCATATACTTTGTCAATTTCAAACTAATAAATTGAGAAAGTACTTATGTATTGCATTGGTTTTTCTAGTATTTACCTCTTGTAAAGCGGAGAAAAAACAAATTTCATCCACTCAAACAGATCCTATACGTGTTCCACCCCGATTGGTTTTGGGCTGTGAGAATATCAATGAATATTGGCATCTACTAGCTGATAAAAAAGTAGCTTTGGTTGTAAACCAAACTTCTATTTTCAGTAATAGAACTCATATAGTCGATTCACTTGTATCAGCAGATATTCAAGTAAAAAAAATATTTGCTCCTGAACATGGTTTTAGAGGGAATGCAGATGCTGGTGCTTCTATAAGTAATCAAATAGATAAAAAAACTGGACTACCAATCATTTCGCTTTATGGTAGTAAATTTAAACCTACTAAAAATGATTTAGCTGGTATTGATATAGTTGTTTTTGATATACAAGATGTAGGTGCTCGTTTCTATACCTATATATCCACTATGTATTATACGATGCAAGCTTGCGCCGAGAATCATATTCCATTTGTAGTTCTAGATCGACCTAATCCCAATGGATTTTATGTGGACGGCCCTGTTTTAGATTTGAAATATAAATCATTTGTTGGAATCATCCCTATTCCAGTGGTTCATGGATGTACCATAGGTGAATTGGCTCAAATGATTAATGAAGAAGCTTGGTTGGGCGATAGTTTAAAATGTGATTTAACAGTTGCTCCTTGCAAAAATTATACGCATCACATGAATTATTCTTTACCCGTTGCTCCTTCGCCTAATTTAAAATCAGATAGAGCCATATTCTTATATCCATCAATTTGTTTTTTTGAAGGGACAGAGGTAAGTGTAGGTAGAGGAACTAATAACGCCTTTCAATATATTGGCTCTCCCTATGCTTCAAAAAGTAAAACAAGTTTTTCATTTATTCCTCAAAGTAATGCAGCCGCTTCTAATCCACCTTTCAAAGACCAAAATTGTTATGGATATGATTTATCGCTGATTGATAATTCGGAAGACAAATCCTATGGATCTATCAATCTTGAATACTTGATCAATATGTATCAATCTTTCGATGTAAATAAAAGTAAATTTTTTCATGAAGATAATTTCTTTGAATTATTAGCTGGTACAGATGAATTACGTCAACAAATTAAACAAGGGCTTACGGCAAATGAAATTCGGGCTAGCTGGCAAGAATCCTTACAAGCATATAAAATGATGCGTAAGAAATATTTGTTATATACAGATTTTGAATAGTACCTTTGTATCTTAATCATGAAAGATACTAGACTTAAAATTGTTTTTATGGGAACGCCTTATTTTGCTGTTCCTTCATTAGATAAAATTCATCAATCTTCACATCAGGTATTGGCTGTGGTGACAGCCCCAGATAAACCTGCAGGTAGAGGAATGAAAATACAAACAACGGCGGTGAAAGATTATGCCGTGGCACATCAAATTCCCGTATTACAACCTAGCAATTTGAAAGACCCACAATTCATTGAGATATTAAAATCATATCAAGCGGATTTATTTGTTATTGTGGCTTTTCGAATGTTGCCTGAAGTAGTTTGGAATATGCCACCTTTAGGTTCAATCAATTTACATGGATCGCTTTTACCTAAATACAGAGGAGCAGCACCTATCAATTGGGCAGTAATTAATGGAGAGAAAGAAACAGGTGTCACCACTTTTTTTCTGCAACATGAAATAGATACAGGTAATATTATTTTACAAGAA
Source organism: Saprospirales bacterium (assembly GCA_947464015.1). GTDB lineage: Bacteria > Bacteroidota > Bacteroidia > Chitinophagales > CAMDFR01 > CAMDFR01. The sequence goes on from CANHVE010000097.1 coordinate 7,761, forward strand.
TCTTTTCCAATTGAAGATACATATACCGCTGGAATGGTACATGATAAAATGATGCGTATTGGGGCGAATGTACTGGTAGATACCTTGAATCAAATTGCTAATGAAACCACTACTCCAACGCCTCAGGTATTTACATCTGATTTGCCTATCGCACCCAAAATTCATAAAGAAACGGGAAAAATCAATTGGAATCAAACAGGCCAATCGATATACAATTTGATTCGTGGATTACAACCCGCTCCAGCAGCATATACTTATCTTGATAATAAAATATTGAAACTTCATGCAGCTACATTTATGCCTTGCAAACACCATGAAGTAAGTGGTTTGATGAAAACCGATAATAAAACGTTCATTCATATTTATACTATAGATGGCTATTTACAGATTACAGAATTGCAGCTAGAAGGGAAAAAACGAATGCAAACTGATGAGTTTTTAAGAGGGAATATGTTAAAAGATTCTGTTCTTTTGCCTAGTTATTCTGCCTAGATACACTTATTTTTGTTCCACTAAAATACTATTACATGTCTGTAAACAAAGATATTAAACGAATTACAACTCATACCATTCAATCGATGAAAGATAATGGAGAGAAGATTAGTATGCTTACCAGCTATGATTTCTCTATGGCACGTATTGTTGATGATGCAGGTATTGATATTATTTTAGTAGGAGATAGCGCCAGTAATGTAATGGCAGGTCACGAAACCACTTTACCTATTACTTTAGATCAGATGATTTATCATGCACAAGGGGTAGTACGTGCAGCTAAAAGATGTTTGGTGGTGGTGGATATTCCATTCGGTTCCTATCAAGGAAACTCCCGTATAGCGCTCGATTCAGCTATTCGTATCATGAAAGAAAGTGGCGCACATGCGGTAAAGATGGAAGGAGGATCTGAAATTCAAGAATCAATCACTCGTATATTATCGGCAGGAATTCCAGTAATGGGTCATTTGGGTTTAACTCCTCAATCGATTTATAAATTCGGGACTTATACCGTACGTGCAAAAGAAACTCTTGAAGCACAAAAATTAAAAGAAGATGCTAAATTACTCGAATCATTAGGTTGCTTTTCTATAGTACTCGAAAAAATTCCAGCTAAATTAGCTACCGAAGTTGCCATAGATTTGCATATCCCTGTCATAGGGATTGGTGCAGGTGGGGGAGTAGACGGACAAGTTCTAGTAGTGCACGATATGCTTGGAATTAATAATGAATTTCAACCTCGATTTTTACGTAAATATTTGAATTTGTATGAATCGATTAAAGGCGCAGTAGGTGAATATATACAAGATGTAAAAAGCAATGATTTTCCTAATGAAAAAGAACAATACTAATCCCAATGATTAATACTATTTACGAAAAAAGTAATAAGTGGACGTTACTATTTATCGATAGTATACTCGTATTGATTTCTACTTATGTAGCTTTTAATCTTCGTTTTAATTTTAAATTACCTCATGTTTATCTCGAGCATTTAGCTTTTGGACTTCCATTCACTTTTGCGATTAGAGTTTTATATTTTTTTATTTTTAGAACACATACAGGACTTATTCGTTATAGTGGTTTTGAAGATATTAAACGTATTGTTTTAGCAACTAGTGTAGGCTCTTTTTCATTCTATATTTTTAACTTAATTTTCTATTATTATAAAGGCTACTATTTTATGCCTATCGCCGTGCTTTTGATAGATTGGTTGCTTTGTACTATGCTAGTAGTGGCATTCAGAGCATTAGCCAAAATTTATATTATTGAAAAAGAGGCGAAACATACCGAAACGAAACATGTATTAATTTTTGGTACAGGTCAAGATGCATTAAGTACTAAAAAAACACTGGATCAAGATATTAATATCAATTACGAAATCAATGGTTTTTTATCGAATGAAAAACAATTAA
>CANHVE010000098.1 GCA_947464015.1 Saprospirales bacterium
TGCTATTTGAAAAAAATTATGTTTTATTAATTAGTCCGTAGTCGCCAACACACAAACCACACGACAGACTACGGACAGATTATTTTAAATTAAATACATATTTTCCCCTAAAACTTCACCACCAGCCGCACATTATAGCGCCTATTAGATAAATAATTTGGTACTGCAAATTGTCGGTTTTGGAAATCTTTTATCCATAAATATGAAACCGTATTATTGATTCCTAAAATATTGAAGATATCAAAACTCAACCAAATCGATTTTAAACTTTTGAAAACTGTTTTATTGATATGGTGTTTTTTCCATTCTGCATTATATAACTGTCCGCTGAATCCCACATCCACTCTCTTATACGAAGGGATACGTATAGTATCTGAATTCTTTCTTCCATCGGGTGGACCAAATGGTAAACCTGTTGCAAAGTCCATATTTACATGCACTTTCAACTCAGGTACGCGTGGGATATGATCTTGAAAAAATAAATTAAAACTAATTCGTTGATCGGTTGGCAATGGAATCGACCCTGGATATACAATAGCACTATCTACAGCTGCATTAGCATTTGAATATTGTGGATAGGTTTTATTGCCTAGTGTATCGAAATATTCTTTATAATAATCATCTAAAATATTCATTCGTGCATTCATGATATTCATCGAGATCCACGATTGATCGCCTTTGGCTAATTCTCCATTCAATCTGAAATCAATACCATAAGCATAGCCATTCGCATTGTTGGTACCGAAATATCGAATCAAGGTATTATCTAAATCATATGGTACGATATCCCATAAATATTTATAATATAATTCAGTGGTGAATTTAAAAGGTCGCTTCCAAGCCGTGAATTCATAATCGGTAGTGAATACTGCATGATACGATTTTTGCGATTTTAAATTGGTATTCACTGTTCCATCCAATCGACGCATCTCTCTATAAAATGGTGCTTGTTGGTAAATTCCCGTTGACAAAGTAAAAGTCAAGTTATCTTTTTTCGTGCGCGGTTTAAATCCTATTTGTATACGCGGACTAACAATCACATCTTTATTCAACGACCAATACTGCATACGTACACCCGTATTCACCGTCCATTTATTATCGCCATTCCATTTCCATGTATTTTGCACATGTGCTTCAATACGATCGGAATTGATTTGTATTTGCGATTTTAAATAATAAGGAATATTGATTTGATTGGGATCATAAGGCAATGAATAACCCGCCGAATCGAGTCTTTTCCATTCTTTTAATTGATCATCTACAATTTCATGCTTATAGGATATGCCCCAATTAATAGTATTGCTTTTGGAATAATACGAACCTAATAATCGCGCATTATAAATTTGTATTTGCAATTCATTTCTTCCAAAATTGTGTGTCTCGCCTGTACCTAATGCATATTTAATCGTATTGAAATCTTCTCTATTGATATCGCTTTTCTCTACTTCTCCAATAAAATACGAACTAATTACATCAAAGGATTCACGCTCACTCGAGTTATACGCCGCCACCATCAATTTTAATTTCAATTTATTGATTGGCTCAAATGAATACGCTAATCCACCCATGATATTACGATAACGATTGCGTTCTTGTCCGTCGAAACCAACCGTAATACGAATCGTTTGATTGGCTAATCCAAACTCTGTGGTACGATTTAATGGTTGGAATTTATAATCGTTATACGCATAATTCGCTAACAATTCGAGTACATGTGTTTTCTTAAATTTATACGTCATGTAGGTTTGTACATCATAAAACACCGGCGAATATTGACCTTGAGTTTGTAAACTACTAATCAAATATTGATTCGATTTATTTCTAAATCCGAGTAAAAAAGTAAAACTGGTATCTTTACTAGCTCCTTCTAAATGCGCCGAATAACCTAATAAACTACCACTGATAGAACCGCCAAATGTTTTAGGTCTTTTATAAGTAACATCTAATACACTACTCATTTTATCACCATATTTCGCTTGAAAGCCTCCTGCACTAAACTTGATATTATTAATCAAATCAGGATTGGAAAAAGATAATCCTTCTTGTTGACCGCTACGCACTAAATACGGACGATAGATTTCAAAATCATTTACGTAAACTAAATTTTCATCAAAGCTTCCTCCACGCACAGCATAAGCCGAACTGAGCTCTCCTCCTATTTTATTCGCACCCAAATAACGTAACTGATCTTCTACAAATCCCCCTGGACTAATCAAGGTTTCGATTGGTTTCATCAATACCGTATTATTATCCCGGTCTTTGGTACCATTGATATTGACTTCGCTGAATGTATTTACCTTCTCCACTAAGACTTCTTTTATCTCGATGGTTTCATTGCTTTTTACCCGAATATTCCGCGTATATTTTTCGATACTTAAAGACGAATATTGAATAGTTAATCGAGTATTTGCGGGCACTTTTAATTTAAAAACACCTACAGAATCTGACTGAGTGCCTAAACTAGGATCTTCTAATATAGTAATGGTGACATTCGCTATCGGTTCCCTTTTTTCATTGACTAAAGTCCCTTGTACTAGGCCAAAATCTTGAGCAAATACGCTATAAGTCGACAAGAATAAAAGCCAGCTAAAAAGGGTAGTTGAAAATTTCATAGTGTACTAACGAAGGATCTTATTATTTAGTATAATGCTTTGTTTACAAGTAATTAGATGATAAAGTTATGAATAAATCGAATAAATAACGATAATATGTGTAAACATTTGTATTAAAAATGTGTTTATTACTTTAAATTTGCACCATGTTTATTGAAGAAATCGTAAACTCTTATATCAGTAATACCGTAGAAACCTACCCAAAAATGCATACATCCGAAGAATTATACAAGATTTATCAAGATACTTTTAGTACCGACCATTTCAATTTTGAACCCAAAGGATTATACGAACCCGTAAAACATATTATGTCTATTCCGGGTAAACGTATCAGACCTATGTTATGTTTAATGAGCTGCGAAATGTTTGGTGGCAATATCAAAGATGCTTTATATGCTTCTTTTGCGATGGAAGTATTTCACAACTTCACTTTAGTGCATGATGATATCATGGATAAAGCCGATATACGTCGTGGTCATCCAACCGTGCATAAAGTATTTGGTACCAATGCGGGTATTTTAGCAGGTGATGCAATGTTATCTTATGCCTACAAATATTTATGTATGACACCAGCTAGTACACTTTCTGATGTGTTAGATGTATTTAATAAAACCAGTATCGAAATCTATGAAGGGCAACAATTAGATGTTGATTTCGAAACACGTTTAGATGTGAGTGAAGAAGAATACATCAAAATGATTGAATATAAAACTTCAGTTTTATTAGCCTGCAGCTTAAAAGTAGGTGCTATCATTGGGGGTGCTTCTAAAGAAGACCAAGAACGAATTTATAATTTCGGTTTATACTTAGGTTTATCGTTCCAAATTAAAGACGATTTACTAGATACGTTTGGCGAGCAAGCGAAAGTGGGTAAACGTATTGGTGGTGATATCTTGAATAATAAAAAAACATTCTTATTGATCAATGCTTTGAAAAAATCTTCTACAGAAGATAAAGAGCATTTATTGCATCTGATGGATGAGAAAAATGAAGATAAAAAAATTGCAGAGGTAAAAGAGATTTTCAATTTGTATCATATCGAATCGTATACGCAAGAACGTATTGAAAAATACTACCAAGACTCTATCAAATATTTAGATGCAATTAGTGCGGATGAAACGAGTAAATCGGTGGTTCGTCAATTAGCTGAAAAAATTCACGGTAGAGATTACTAAGAATAATCTATTTTCTTATTTTTTATTCCCCAGCGTTTGAGAAAGCTGTCATCTCAATGGTGATAGGCATATTTTGATGTGTAATCGAGATCGTTGATTCGCTCATTTGTTCATTAGAATTAAATTGAAAAGTAATGATTTTTTTAATCTCATTATTTTTACTAAATCTTAAGTAAATCTCTTTTGAATGAATCACTCCTTTATCTCCTGATTGATTATATTCGATGGTTTCATTATTTACAACTTCCTCTTGCACTCGCTTAGCATAATTTTTTTTATACTTATAGGTTTGAAGTAAATCTTTTATATCGCTTTTGATAAGAGCTAAAAACAATGCATTATTCATGGCTTTCATCACATAGTTGGCTTTGCATTTGTTTTTAGTCAGGGTAAAATCAAATAAAGTAGAACCGGTTTCAGTGCTAAAAATAATTCGATGGGTATTATCAATCTTTTTAATCGCCATAATACCGCTAAAGTGAAAGGAGTAGGCATCCAAAAGAGTATGGTACATATAGACTGAATCAGTCGATTCAAACAAAGATATATTCAAACATTGACCTTTGACACTTGCTGTCAATAAGAGCAAAAATAATAGAGAGAAACTATAGGATAGTATACGATTCATCTATTTATTTTAATTCGAATTTACTTGCATCAACTATTGCATTTTGTTTTCTATTGATAAATTTAACAAGCGTATAATCATTATTGCTTTCAATCATTTTAAAAGAGGCAACTTCATAACTCGTTTTATCAAAATTCAATTGAATCTTACTAAACATGGCTTTCAATTTTTTATCGGTAGGAATCATTTCTAATAAATAGGTAGTTCCTGCATCCAAGTATTTAATGGTATAAGCTGGGTTATTCAACACATTTCCTTGTACGAGTTGAATCATCATATCATTGATTTGTTTGAATGCTTTGTTGGAGTTCATATCATATTCACTCACTTTCTTATCGTCTTTGATTTGAATTTTACCATTCGATAAAACAATGATATATTTATATGGCTCGGTATATTCCCAACGAACTTGATTTTGTTTTTTAAAATAAAACATGCCTTTACTTTGAATCTTCTGACTCATCACACTCATATATTTTTCTTGTGTGAAGCTCGATTGCATGGTATTCATATTTTTACTGCTCGCTGCAATTTTTTGTTTAACTAGCTCTATATCTTTGGTAGGAAGAGCAGTTTGAGCAATCATTACCATTGAAATGAATAGCAATACCGATAGCGAAATTATTTTATTCATATGCTTTTTGTTCAATTAGGTTTTCTAAAGATACAATTTCAATTAGTTCTTTTTGACAATGAAGAATCAGTTTCTCCAATAATTGTGCCGTAGTATCCAATGAATCGTGCATTAATACAATATCTGAATCTTTTAACTTAGAAGTAATTCGGGCTAAAGTTTTCTCTACTGAATGACCTACCGTATCATAGCTACGAATATTCCATCCAATGGATTGCATACGGGTTGAGTGTATGGCTGCAGCAATGCGCGGATTGGTTACACCATAAGGTGGACGAAACCAGCGTACTTTTTTCTGTATAATCGATTCAATTAACTCATTATTTTTTTGAATATCCACTACCAATTCTTTCACTGGTTTAATACTATACCAATAACTATGTTCGAATGAATGATTGCCGATACTATGACCAGCGGCATCTATTTGTTGGAGAGTAGATTCTTTAGAGGCAATATTTTTACCAATAATAAAAAAAGTAGCAGTTACTTGATACTTTGCCAATACGTCTAAAACCGCTTGGGTATTTTCATGTGGACCATCATCAAAAGTAAGCGCTATACTTTTAGTCGTTAATGTTCCTTTATTAATAGAACGAATAAAATAATTAAGTTGGATAAAATAAGCACCTAAAGCGGTAATACTAGAATGTATGATAAATAAACAAATGATACTACTGATACAAACTTGAAAAGAAATATATTCAAATGAAAATAGCACCAAAGACAAGAGTGCTAGCATGACAATAAACATCGTATAAAATCTATACTTATTCATGTTTTAAAAGATAAAAACCATGATTGATATTTCTATAGTGATTATGCAATAGAATATATTTGATCTGTTTTTTTTCTTGTTTGCTTACTTGAAGTATAGCTGGAATTTCTTGTCGTTTTAAAATCATCGAAGCCACCCACAAACCAAAAGAAGCTACGGTATAATATTCTCCACATAAATGTTTGAAGTAGAGTAAAGCTGCGCTCGGTAAGCATTTATCAGCTACTTCATAATAAATAGAATCCATGGTTGAATCGCCATTTAATCCACTTATATATACATCAATATCAGCTGTTGAAATATTATTTTTATCTAATAAGTCTTGGATGGCAGCTGCCACTTCATCGTATGATTTGGGTTTGTAGAGCATCGATACATCTAAAACCGAAGCGTAAGTATTGGCTGTTTTATCGGCTGAAAGCACAAAGAAATTAGCTCCTTCACCTGCAATGGTTCCAATATTTTTATCTTCTAATAATGCCAGTGATGGAATATGATTTTTTTTCCAAAATGAAATTTTATTCGTTACTTCAAAATGGTTTTTACTATTTTCTTCGAAGCCACCAATCAAAATATTTTTTTTCCCTTCTTGAATATGAATCATAGCATCAATCATACTCGACTCAAAGGATAGTCCTCTGTGCACATAAGTATAATTATAGGCATTCGATTTCATATTTAAAGCGATGATACCACTTACTGAATTATGAGTCGATTGCATGAATGCCGTTGGGTTAAGCATTTGCTCATTTTGATGAAGCATCGATAATAAAAACTTTTCAGTATCATCAATACAACCATATCCAGTTCCTGTAATAATAGCATCCAACGACGTAATGCCCGCATCTTGCATACAATTTTTAGCACAGGTATAGGATATTTTTAATATCCTACTCATTCTACGTATTTGAACAGGATTGATATATTTTTTATAATCGGCATCTACAACCAACAAATAATTATCATCATAATTGACAGGAGTAGGCAAAAACTCAGCAGTCTCAAAAGTATGTTGAGGAGAAATGGCAGCAATGCCGTTTATATATACTGCTTTTTTCATACTACTTTACTGATGATTACGGTTGAGTTATTTCCTCCAAAACCAAATGAATTAGATAATACATGATCCACCTTATAATTTTCGATTACATCAGTAGTAGGTTCTATGGTCAATTCTTCCATCTTATCTTTAAAATTAAGCGAAGGAAATATGACTTGATGTTCGATAGCCAACATAGCATATACTGCTTCTATTCCACCACAAGCGGCTAATGTATGCCCTGTAAATGGCTTGGTACTACTAAACTTTGGTGTATTGGTTGTTCCAAATAATCGTTCAATAGCACGACCTTCACTTAAATCATTATTAGGAGTTGCTGTACCATGAACATTAATATAAGAGATATCACTAGGTTTTAAATGTGCATATTCCAATGCTTGATTCATGGCCATATACGCACCATCTCCTTCTGGAGAAGAAGCTGTTTGATGAAAAGCATCATTGGTATTGGCAAAACCTGAAACATAGCAAGTTGGTTTTTTATGTTCTTCTTGTACTATACGTTCACTTTCTAAAATAACATAACCTGCTCCTTCACCTAAATTTAAACCTACTCTGGTATTATCAAAAGGTCGACAATGTTCTTTATCTAAAATCATCAAGGTATTAAAACCATTGATAGTAAATTTACTTAATGAATCGGTTCCTCCACAAATAGCTCTATCTACTATTCCTTGTTGAATCAAACGCATCCCTAACATAATGGAGTTGGCACTCGACGAACAAGCCGTACTGATTGTAGTTACATACGAATGCACGCCGAAATAATCCGCTATACGTTCAGTACATTCCCCTAAATCATGTGTATCGATATAACTTTCAGATTCAGATTGCATATCAGGTTTTAATAAATCGAGATATACTTCTTCGGTATGACGCATCCCTCCTACTGTAGTAGAATTGATTAAGGCAGTTTTATATTTTTTTTCTAAGGTATTATTTTTCCATTCAATACCCGCATCTTCTAAAGCTTCTTTCACAGCTATCATTCCTAATAATGCTGTTCGAGTATAACCTACTGGATTTTGAATATTTAAAAGGGCTATCAATTCTTCATTGGTCATACTGATTTCACAAACAGGAAATACCTCTTTATGAAAAGTATCTAGTAATTGGGTATACTTTAGTCCATGTTTTTTACGAATAAGACTCTGATAGTTTTCTTCCGCATTTTTGCCAATGGAAGAGATGACTCCTTTACCAGTAAGAAATACTTTTGAATGCAAGCTCTATAGTTTTTGTTACGCTGAAAGTTGTTTAGATTGAATATACTCAGCCATAGTATCTATGCTATGGAATATTTTACGACCATCTTTAGGATCTTCAATTCGTATATTATAATGTTTTTCTAAAAGTACTATTAATTCTAAGGCATCTATCGAATCTAAACCTAAACCTTCTCCAAATAAAGGAGCGGTATTATCAATTTCTTCAGGTTTCATTCCTTCTAAATTTAATGCTTCGATTAATTGTTCTTTCAGTTTATATTTTAAATCTTCCATAACGTTTATTTATAAAGTAATTCTATGTTTTTTGGGTGGTGTATAAGTGCCCCTTCTTTTTCTAAAAGGGATGTAAAAATAGGCATTTTTTTCAAAGCATTAACATCCAATTGCGGTTTTTGTTCAACGGTATATAGAAATAGCTCATAATCATTTTGAAAATACTCCACCCATCCACAAATACTACATAGGCTTTTGGATTCTTGCTGCAGTATTTCAGTGGCAATAAAGAGCTGATTTGGCTGAAATTGCTCCGATACAAAAAAAGCATTTTCGCCCATAATCTTATATTTAATGGCGATTTCACCTATACAGATATTAGGTAATGTATATACAAATATGGCTGGACTGGCTATGCCGGCATTGACTGCTTCTTGATGCTTATAATCGGTATCTAAACTAGCTGATTTATTGCTTAATAGGATACTTTTTTCATGGGCTTCATAGCTATCTTCCAACTGATCTAAAAGTATAGAAGCGCCTAAAATGGCCAATTTCGACAAATCATCCATCTTATAAAACTTCGGATAATTGATTGCTGTATGTTTATACAACGCTCGTATAAAATCAGCGAAATTTAACTGCATTTCAGTTTCGAAATACAAATCGCCATTCACCAATACCTGATTGTTTTTTATACGAATAAATGATGTGATATAGGTAGTTGCCATTCCATTTCAAAGGTAAAACTTTTGCTCTAAATAGAAGGACTTAATGTAAAATTTGCACTTTTGTTCGATATATATTTCCATCAATATCTTGAATTTCTAGTATATACATGCCATTTACAAAAGCACGAATATCGATAGAATTGGACGGAGTTCTCCCCGTCCAGATACAATGACCATTCAGCTCAAATAAGGTTGCCTGAGAAATTGTGTTTGAACTTATTGTAAGCCATTCTTTGGCTGGATTTGGATAGACACTTATCTTTTCAATTAATGTCGAATTTGTGGAAGTATTATCAATATAATCACCGGTACTAAAAATATGATGCGCATAAATATCATAACCAGTAGTTCGTTTATCTTGCCAAACAAAAATAGAACCTCCTCTTCCATCTGAAATATTTTTAGGGCTTTTTTGAATATCTGTGGCGGTTCCAATAGGAATTCCATTGCTCGTCCACATCGTATTTCCCAGATAACTTATTCGTTGTGCTTTAATATCAAAA
>CANHVE010000099.1 GCA_947464015.1 Saprospirales bacterium
AGAAAAATTTTTAAGTAATAATAACAAAGACTTAAAAGAAACGATTCTAGATCCAGCCAATAATTCTTTTAGAAATATCATTCTTGATATTAACCGAGTGAAGTATATCGATTCTTCTGGCTTAAGCTCTATCTTGTTAGCTTATAAGTTATGTAAATCTCGAAATGGTATCCTAGTAATATGTGGTGCTTGTGATGCAGTTAAAACCTTAATCAAAATATCTCAACTAGATTCAATTCTTACTACTGTACCTACCATCGAAGAAGCTAGAGATATGATTATGATGGAAGAACTCGAAAGAGATATCAATGCCTAGTGATTTTTCAATCACAATTATTGGTTCAAATTCCGCATTAGCAGCTCAAGGCAGATTTCCCACTGCACAATACATCTCCTTTAAATCCAAACATTTTTTAATCGATTGTGGCGAGGGTACTCAATTTCGAATGAACGATTTCAAAGTACCTAAAGCTCATATAGAAAAGATTTTTATCTCCCATCTACATGGCGATCATTTCTACGGATTAATTGGCTTACTTACCTCCTATAGCTTATCCAATCGTATCAAACCCATTGAGATATATACTCCAAAAGGTTTACGTGAAATTATTGAATTACAATCTATGTATTCGGATGCTCATTTCACCTATGAAATCATCTATAAAGAAACGCAAGCTTTAAGTAATGAAGTTCTTTTTGAGGATGAATCTATATGCATATCAAGCTTTCCACTTAAACATCGTATCCCAACTACAGGTTTTCTTTTTCAAGAAAAAGTGACGGAACGAAAGTTGATTAAAGAAAAAATTAACTCTTTTGATTTAAGTGTGGATGAAATTATCCAACTTAAAAACCAACAAAATGTAGTTCGTAATGATGGTACTATTCTAAGTGTAGAGGAATTTACGCATCCTATTACGAAAGCTCGTTCCTATGCATATTGCAGTGATACAGCTTATTTTGAAGAAATTATCCCTATTATCAAAAATGTTGATTTACTTTACCATGAAACCACTTTTGATAAGAATTTAGTAGCATTAGCTCAAAAAACAAATCATAGCACTACCTTGGAAGCAGCTCGTATAGCTAGTTTAGCTGAAGTTAAGCAATTAATGATTGGACATTTTTCTTCTCGATATAAACATAGCGAAATGTTGATGGATGAATGTAAAACCATATTTGATAATACCATCATAGCAATCGAAGGGGAAACTTTTTATATAGATTAGCGATCGCAACGAACATACAAGGGAGGCAAGGGCAAACTATTACTAAAATTACCTGCTCGATCTTTTAATATCACATAATAATAGGCTGTATCAATAGTACCTGTGCTTAATGCAGTACAAGCAATAAAACCTCTTTTTTTACAACACATATTGTACTTCTCAATATCAATTTGACCTTCTATACTCGGATTTTGTGGATTACTCTCTAAATAAGGCATTCTGAAAAACTCTAAACAACTATCACGTTTGTCTAATAAAAATAAAGACCAAGTAGGATGAAATAAACAAGAGTTACTTGAATCTAATCGACATAAATCACATGGTTCACTCGAGGTATATGTAAATCCTAAATCTCCATCTCCATCTTTAAATTTCACTGTTATCAATAAACTATCTCCTTGATCTACGGTATCCTTACTGAAATGTGCAAACTCTAATTGTGGAGTGAGTGGATACTGCGGTGATTTTTTACATGCATTTAAATAATAAGCAATGACTATTATTGATACAAAAATCAAAATAGAGTATTTACTTTGCATTACAAAAGAAGATTTAGTTTTTGACATCAATAACAAATATACGAGAAAGTATCTTTAGTATTAATGATGATTTTACTTTTAACAAAGTTGCATTAGAAATTTTTCATTTTCAAGCTACTTATAATGAAGTATATCGTCGTTATATCGATTTACTAAAAATTAATATCGATGAAATTACGCATTATTCGAAAATTCCTTTTTTACCTATCGAATTTTTTAAATCGAATGTTGTTATTAGCTCTGTAGATAAAAACCCAATGCCTGAAATCGTTTTTAAAAGCTCAGGTACTACTGGACAGAATACTTCAACTCATTATTTATTAGATACGGGAATATACTTTGAAAGTTTTACAAAAGGCTTCCATTATTTTTATGGCGATTTGAAAGAATGGAATATTCTTGCATTACTTCCCTCTTATCTCGAAAGAAAGGACTCTTCATTAGTTTATATGGTTGATCACTGGATGCGTCTCTCAAATAAAGAGGCCAATCAATTTTATTTATATGAACATCAAGCCTTGTATGAGCATTTGAAAGCACTAGAAATAAAACAAGAAAAGAGTTTATTGATAGGTGTGAGTTATGCTTTACTCGATTTTATGGAGGCATATCAATTGCCATTACATCATTGTATTGTCATGGAAACAGGCGGTATGAAAGGCAAACGTGCTGAGATAAGCAAATTTGAATTACACGAACATTTACAAAAAGCTTTTTCAATCCCTCATATTCATGCCGAATATGGAATGACAGAACTCTTGTCACAAGCCTATTCAAAAGGGCAAGGAATCTATGCTTGTCCGCCATGGATGAAAGTGATTTGTACCGAATTGAACGACCCATTTCAAAGCAGTGCTTTTCATACAAACGGACGAATCAATATCATCGATTTAGCCAATCTATATTCTTGTAGTTTTATTGAAACAGCAGATATGGGCAAACTACATCCTAATGGTCATTTCGAAATCATTGGTCGGATGGAAAATGCCATCTTACGTGGCTGTAATTTATTGATTGATTAAAGTAACTTACTATACACTCACATCGGCTTTAATATGCGGTTGTGCCACATAATCTACCAATTCAAAATCTTCGAATTTGAAATCAAAAATCGATTTCACTTGTGGATTGATTTTCATTTTTGGTAAAGGCCCTGGAGTACGTTGCAATTGAATTTTAGCTTGATCAATATGATTTAAATACAAATGTGTATCGCCTAATGTATGCACAAAATCACCTAACTCAAAATTACATACTTGTGCTATCATCATGGTGAGCAATGCATAGGAAGCGATATTGAAAGGCACACCTAAAAAGGTATCCGCACTTCGTTGATACAACATACATGATAATTTATTATCAGCGACATAAAATTGAAATAAACAATGACAAGGTGGTAATGCCATTTCATTTATATAGGGCACATTCCAAGCACTGATTATATGTCGACGAGAATCTGGATTCTTTTTTAATTGTTCTATTAATAGTGTTATTTGATCTACAGTGCTTCCATCTGGTGCTGGCCAACTGCGCCATTGATGTCCGTATACAGGACCTAAGTTGCCATATTTCATAGTAAAATCATGATCTTGTGCGATTTTCTCTGCAAATTCTTTAATGCTTTCTCCTTGATAGTCGGCTGATTTTTTATAGCTGGCATAAGGCCAATCATCCCAGATACGCACGCCGTTTTTTGCCAGATATTCAATATTGGTATCGCCATTCAAAAACCATAATAGTTCATGAATAATAGATTTGGTATGTAATTTTTTAGTGGTTAACAACGGAAATCCTTCGGCTAAATTAAAGCGCATTTGATATCCGAAAATACTTTTAGTACCTGTACCTGTTCTATCTTTTTTTTCTACTCCTTCGTCCAGTATTTTTTGTAATAAATCTAAATAGGCTTGCATATCATTTTATTTCTGTAGCAAAATAAAAATAAATTACAAGGCCTACAAAATTATCTTATTCACTTTTTACTTAAAACAATTTAGGAATAAAGCGTGGTACATTTTTGATGTATTCTTTGTATAAAGGGTACTTCTTTGCAGAGATTCCTTCGCTAAAATCAGCACTGCTATGGAATAATATAATCAACAAAACTGCTCCTGCTCCCGACCAATTGAACCATGCGCCTGTAGCTGCTACACTAAAGAAATAAAATACGATCCAAATCGCTTGTTCACTAGCGTAATTAGGATGACGCATTTTACCCCATAATCCTGTATCAATAAAACCTTTTGCATAGTTTCCTTCTAATGGTTCTTTAGCAGCTATTTTTCTGTATTTCTCTGTTTGATAGTCGAATTGTTGCTGATCCGCAATAGTTTCTGTAATAATAAATCCGATAATTAAAACCGAACAAATGATATCGTAAATATTAATCCCATTACCCATTCCATTAGCTGTAAAAAGTATAGGAAGTGTAAACAACCATACTAATGCATTTTGATATAAAGAAATAAAGAAAAAGTTGAATAACATAAACCTGAAACGTCCTTTTAAGGCAGGTTCTTGACGCAATACTTCCCATCTATAATCTTCCATTCCTTCCCAAAACTTTATAGAATAACCTCCTCTTCTACCGAAATTATAAGTCAATCGTGCACCCCACAACGTAACTAAAACCGACATTAAGATCATACGTGGATCCCAATGAAAGGCATAGGTTATATACCATGCATAAATAATGGGTTTGATACTCCATAATTTATCTACCTGACTCATATTTTGAGTGATTTCGCTCAATACAAAACAGAATATTGAAATACCTAACATGATATAACAAGATGTTTTTAATATCGTCATCTGTTCGGCACTAAGCGGCGCTGATAAATAGAATGAAGCGATTGGAATAATCATTACTGCAACAAGTAATAAAATAATCGTTCGTAACATAAATTAGTTTTTGGTGTGTAAAAATTAAATATCTCCAAATTGTGGTCGTAAAACAATTTTCTCCACAACGGTTCTGTCGCTTAAACAATAAATATCATAGATTGTTTTGCCAATATCTGCTGCATCCATAAATCGCTCTGTAGGTAAGTCAACCCCCGCCCACGAATCGGTTAAAACAGCTCCTGGATTAATAGAAGTTACTCGAATATGCGACTCTTTAAGTTCATCTCGTAAAGCATCGTTAAACCCTTGTAATGCATATTTTGAAACGGTATACGATCCTCCATTTTTATAGGCTTGTAAACCAGCAATAGAACTCATATTAAAGATATGTCCACTTTTTTGAGCTAGCATCATAGGAACTAACGCTCGTGTTGTATAAAAAGCACTATATAAATTGGTTTCAATCGTTTTCTCTAAAACATTTTCTGCAGCATCATGAACCAATCCTGGCAAATACACACCTGCATTATTCACTAAAACATCGATTGTAGTAAAATGGCTTTTTACAAATGCAGCAAAAGCAAGCACTTCATCTTTGATAGACATATCAGCTGTTTTATAAAGAAACAAACCTTTAGGGGAAAACGCTTTAAGCTCCTTTAACAGAGCTTCACATTTCTCTTTATCTCTCGAACAAAAGATGATATTAAAGTTTCTATTTGCAAACTCTAGGGCGATTGCTTTACCAATTCCTCGAGAGGCTCCAGTGATTACTAAATTTTTCATTTTGCAAATCTAATTTATTAATATAAATATTCTCTATCTTTGCTCTTATGTATTTTTTATCATTTATAGAAGAACTAGGAAAGTATTTAGCAATGCTACTTAGCTTATTTACTAAACCAGAGCGTTTTAGTATGTATTGGAAAGAAACCATGCGCCAAATGGTCAACATTGGTGTGGGTTCTCTTATCATTGTAGGGATCGTATCAACGTTTGTTGGTGGCGTAACTGCGGTTCAATTCTCCAATCAAATTATGGGACTTGAATTAATTCCTATGTGGTGGTTGGGTTATATCATTCGTGATTCCATGATTTTGGAATTAGCTCCTACTATTACAGGTCTTTTATTAGCTGGTAAAATTGGTTCGAATATCTCTTCAGAGCTTGGTAGTATGCGTATTACAGAGCAAATTGATGCCTTAGAAATTATGGGTGTTAATACACCTGCTTATTTAATTGGTCCAAAAATTATTGCTGGTTTATTTGTGATGCCTCTATTAGTTATCATTGCTGTATTCTTAGGAATAATTGGAGGGATGTTAGCGGGAGTGTTAGGTGGATATTATTCAATGGCAGAATATATAAGAGGTACACAAGATATGTTTGTTCCTTGGTATGCCTTTATGATGTTAATTAAATCTGCTGTATTTGGTTTTATCATTTGCTCTATTTCTGCTTACTATGGTTATAACGTTAAAGGTGGAGCCTTAGCTATAGGGGAAGCGAGTACAAAAGCAGTGGTTAATAGCTGTATCATTATCATTATTGCTAATTTCATACTTGCTTTTATTTTATTATGATTGAAATTTCAAATATCGAAAAAGCTTTCGGCACCCAACAAGTACTTAAAGGTATTTCAACTACCTTCGAAACAGGTCAGTGTAATCTAATTATTGGTCGTTCAGGTTCGGGTAAAACAGTATTCTTAAAATGTATGGTTGGCTTATTCCAACCTGATAAAGGAAGTATCAAATTTGATGGCCGAGATGTCATTCAAATGGAACGTAAAGACAAACAAGCTTTGCGTAAAGAGATTGGTATGTTGTTTCAAGGCAATGCATTATTTGATAGTTTGACTGTTGCAGAAAACATTCAATTTCCATTAGATATGTTTACGCATATGAGTCAGGCTGAAAAAACAGAACGTGTCAATTTTTGCCTAAAAAGAGTGGCACTTACAGGAGCCGAAAAAAAATATCCAGGCGAAATCAGTGGAGGTATGATGAAAAGAGTAGGTATTGCTCGTGCTATCGTGATGAATCCTAAATATCTATTTTGCGATGAGCCTAATAGTGGTCTTGATCCTAAAACAGCCATTGTGATTGATGAATTAATCAAAGAAATTACCGAAGAATACCAAATGACTACAGTCATAAATACCCATGATATGAATAGTGTGATGGGAATTGGCGATAAAGTAGTGTATTTGAGCAATGGGGTGAAGAGTTGGGAAGGCAATAAAAGCGAAATTATGAATACGACGAATGAGGATTTATATGATTTTATTTTTGCCAGTGATTTCTTAAAAGGCTTACAAAAAGCCGCAGTGGGCAAAAAATAAAGGCTCATTAGAAAGCCCTTTTTACAACAAACAATATTTAAGATTCAATTTATAGAGCATACAAATTCTATTTAATTCCTTACATTTGCAAACCAAAAATTAATTCATTAAACTAATAAATAATTTATGTCAGTTTTAGTAAATAAAAATTCAAAAATAATTGTTCAAGGATTCACTGGGAAAGAAGGGACTTTCCACGCTACACAAATGATCGAATACGGTACGAATGTAGTGGGTGGTGTTACGCCAGGTAAAGGAGGTGAAACACACTTAGATCGTCCGGTATTCAATACAGTGGCTGATGCGAAAGAAAAAACAGGTGCGAATGTGAGCATTATTTTTGTACCACCAGCATTTGCTGCAGATTCTGTAATGGAAGCTGCTGATGCAGGTATTGAAGTGATTATTTGTATCACTGAAGGAATTCCAGTACAAGATATGGTGAAAGCCAGAAATTATATCAATGGTAAAAATTGTAGATTAATCGGACCAAATTGTCCAGGTGTTATCACTGCAGGCGAAGCAAAAGTAGGTATTATGCCAGGTTTCGTATTTAAACCAGGTAAAATCGGTATCGTATCTAAATCAGGTACTTTAACTTATGAAGCTGCTGAACAGGTTTGTAAAGCAGGTTTAGGTGTTTCTACAGCTATCGGTATCGGTGGTGATCCTATCATTGGAACTACCACAAAAGAAGCGGTTGAATTATTAATGAACGACCCTGAAACTGAGGCAATCATTATGATTGGTGAAATTGGAGGTACTCTTGAAGCAGAAGCAGCAAGATGGATTAAAGATAATATGAAAAAACCAGTGGTTGGTTTTATCGCCGGACAAACAGCACCAGCTGGACGTACAATGGGTCATGCAGGAGCAATTGTAGGTGGTAAAGATGATACCGCTGCAGCTAAAATGGCTATCATGCGCGAATGTGGTATCCACGTGGTGGACAGCCCTGCAGATATTGGAGAAATGATGGTGCGTGTATTAAAAAAATAATATAAAAAACTCAAAAAAACTGAAAAGCGTTATCGAAGGATAACGCTTTTTTATTTGTAGTTGATACAATCGTATTTTTGTATGGACAATAATAACTCGAAACAAATATGAAATCAGATTTTTCAGCACTAATTTGTAGTTACACCTAAACTATTTATTGAAGTATTGTCAATATAGTCGAGAATAAATCGTATACTTGATTAATAAAATATTATATAATGAAAAAATATATCCTTTCAATCATTATCCTTTTCAGTATTTCTTTCACCTATGCTCAAACAATTCAATCGAGTAGCTATGGCACAACTGGTTATATTAAAAGCGATGGCACCATTCAAAATAGCAGCTATTCAACGGTTGGTTATATCAAAACAGATGGCACTATTCAAAATAGTAGCTATTCCACTATTGGCTATATCAAAAGCGATGGTACGATTCAAAATAGTAGCTATTCTACCGTTGGTTATGTGAAAAGCGATGGTACGGTACAAAACAGTAGTTATTCTACCATTGGCTATATCAAAGAAGATGGCACCGTACAAAACAGCAGCTACTCTACAATAGGTTATGCCAAAGGAGTAAAAAAAGAATGGGCAGCCGTAACTTTCTTTTTCTTCCATTTTAATTAAGCTCTTTACACTAATTATCTAAAACGAGCTGCATAATGGTGGCTGTATAGATATTCAATTTCTTTCGAAGGCTCGTATAAATTATACTTTTTATAAACCATTACGCCTGCTTTTTGTTATCATTTAAATACTATATCATGCGTAAACTGGTACAAAAACAATTATTACCTATAAGCTTAAACGAGGCTTGGGAGTTTTTTGCAACACCTGAAAATCTCAACTTGCTTACTCCAAAAGAAATGCATTTTGAAATTACGTCTGAAGTTCCGAAAAAAATGTATGAAGGCTTAATCATTACCTATAAAATTAAACCTGCATTGCCTATTACCCTTGACTGGTGTACTGAAATAACGCATATTAGAGACAAGGAATTTTTTGTCGATGAACAACGAAAAGGTCCTTATAATATTTGGCATCACGAACATCATTTTAAAGAAACACCGAAAGGAGTAATCATGACCGATATACTACATTATGATATTGGGAAATCCTTTCTAGGATGGATGGCTGGAAAAATATTCGTAGATCAAAAAGTGAAACAAATTTTTGAATACCGATATAAAATGCTTGAAGATTATTTCAATAAATAGCCGATTACTTCGCAGATATCAATATAGTACTATTAAAATTTTTATAGTATTTTATAACTTTCTATCTTGATTTGTTTAGTATATTTACTTGAATTAAATGACTTCTAATAGTACATGCTAATTCGTACATGGCTACTAAAAAAAATTATCTTACCTCATTTACTTCTTTTTGGAAAAAAATCGGACCTGGTCTTGTAACCGGTGCTAGCGATGATGATCCTTCAGGTATTGCTACGTATTCGCAGGCGGGTGCAGCTTTTGGACTGGCAACTTTATGGACAGCTATCATTGCCTTTCCTCTAATGGCAGCTATACAACAAATGTGTGCTCGTATCG
>CANHVE010000100.1 GCA_947464015.1 Saprospirales bacterium
ATTATTCTTTTTAATATTATTCCTATTATCTGTTGAATGGATAGTGCGAAAATATCTAGGATTATATTAGCTTTGCGATATTATTAATAAATGTTTCTAAATTATAGTGTGTAGCTCAATTCATTTATCTGGTTCAAATCAAAATATCCAAAGTAATGGCAATCAAGAAAATGCTCTTACTATAGATATTCACACGCACATAATGCCGGAGCATCTTCCAAAGTGGTCTAAAATATATGGTTATAGTGGGTTTATTCATTTAGATCATCATAAAGCGGGTTGTGCAAGAATGATGCGAGATGATGTATTTTTTAGAGAAGTACAAGAGAATTGTTGGAGTGGAGCCGCTCGAATTGACGACATGAATAAGCAAGGTGTAGATGTACAAGTACTCTCAACTATACCTGTTTTATTTTCATATTGGGCAAAACCCGAGCATTGTTATGATATCTCTAGGTTTTTAAATGATCATATTGCTTCCGTTGTTGAACGATATCCAAAAAAATATGTTGGCCTTGGTACAATTCCTATGCATGCTAATCAATTAGCCGTAAAAGAACTCGAACGTTGTGTAACAGAATTAGGATTGGCGGGTATTGAAATTGGTTCTAATATCAATGACGTAAATTTAAATGAACCTGAATTTTTTCCAATTTATGAAGCAGCTGAAGCCTTAGGTGCATGCATCTTTGTGCACCCATGGAATATGATGGGCGAAAAAAACATAAGCAGATACTGGCTCCCATGGTTGGTGGGTATGCCTGCCGAATCTAGTAGAGCTATATGTTCTATGATTTTTGGTGGTGTATTCGAAAAATTTCCAAAACTAAAAGTAGCTTTTGCGCATGGTGGTGGATCTTTTCCAATGACTATTGGTAGAATTGAACATGGATTTTTAGTTCGTCCAGATTTATGTGCTATCGACAACAATAAAAACCCTAGAGATTATCTAGGTAAATTTTATTTAGACACGCTCGTACATGACCCAAAAGTGCTACAATATTTAATTGATCTGTTTGGTGCAAATAGAATTGCTGTTGGTAGTGATTATCCATTCCCTCTTGGAGAGGATAATGCTGGTGAATTAGTTAAGTCTATGAATCTCGATTATCAAATAAAAAAACAATTACTCGAATCTACAGCACTAGAATGGCTCGGCGTATCAAGAGAACGATTTATCTAATTTTTTGTTTGTGTATTTAGTACTTTAAATAATTTTTACTTTTTAAATCTCTTTATGGAATCAATTAGCATTTTTGAAATTATTAAAATTGGTATTGGGCCAAGTAGTTCTCATACTATGGGTCCATGGAAGGCTGCCGAAATGTTCTTGCAATATATTACGAAGCAAAATAAATCTATTCAACAAATAATCGAAGTTGAAATTCACCTTTATGGGTCATTAGCTAAAACAGGTAAAGGTCATGGAACTGATATTGCTGTTTTAATGGGATTAAGCGCTTATGATTATACCCAAATAGACACCTCAATTATTCCTTCTATTATTGATAAAATTAAAATAGAAAAAAAATTAATGCTTGGTGCTTCTCATACAATAGATTTTGACTACGATAAACATTTAGTTTTTCATATGAAAGAATCTTTAGATTTTCATCCAAATGGGATGGTATTTAAAGCTCACTTTAAGGACCAAAGTTCTTTAGAACATAATTACTATTCTGTTGGAGGTGGATTTGTTACTACAGATGGAGTCAATACAATTATAAAAAATGCCATTACAACTCCTTATCCATGCCATCAAGCAGAATCTCTTGTTAGCAATTGTAAAAAATTAGGTATTAGTATTTCTGATTTAATTTATAAAAATGAAGAAGCATGGCGTAGTAATGAACAAATTAAAAAAGAAGCATTGAATATATGGCGTGAAATCAAAGAATGTATTTATCGAGGAACACATAAAGAAGGGATTTTACCAGGCGGATTGAATGTAAAAAGAAGAGCTGGTGAGTTAAATACATTATTATTGAATGGATACACATACAATTCCCTAGAAGAATGGATAGCTTGTATTAAAAAAAGTGAACATAGTTTTAATAAAGTAAATAAATGGATTAGTTGTTTTGCTCTTGCTGTAAATGAAGAAAATGCCTCTTTTGGAAGAATTATTACGGCACCTACTAATGGCTCAGCAGGTGTAATACCAGCAGTAATGATGTATGCGCATTGTTTTACTGAAAATTTTGATGATGAAAAAGCTATTCGATTTTTACTTACCGCTGGTGAAATTGGTACCATTTTCAAAAAAAATGCTACCATTTCTGCAGCTATGGGTGGCTGTCAAGCTGAAATTGGGGTAAGTAGTGCAATGGCTGCAGGCGCTTTAACAGAGTGCACTGGTGCAAGTCCCGAACAAGTATTAATGGCTGCCGAAATCGCAATGGAACATCATTTAGGGCTAACCTGTGATCCAATTGGTGGATTGGTTCAAATACCTTGTATTGAAAGAAATTCCATGGGTGCAATAAAAGCAATTACAGCCTCAAACCTAGCACAAGAAGGTGATCCAGCTGCCGCATTAGTAAGTTTAGATGATGTTATAAAAAGCATGTGGGAAACAGCAAAAGATATGAATATGAAATATAAAGAAACAAGTGAAGGTGGATTGGCAACAAACATTTCTGTGAACGTAGCTGAGTGTTAAAATTTTGCTCAAATAATAATTTGCTTTTTCAATTTTTTTTCATATAATTTTGTAATGATATTATTTTTTCGTTCTATCTAGGAAATGTTTTTGTAAAGTACACTTTAATTTCGGCTTAATAGGTTTCTACAAAGTTTTCAATAGGTATGGCGGTCACTTAAATTTTTTAAAAAACAAATGAACATTTACGTAGGAAACCTTAGTTTCAAAGCAACAGACGAAGACTTAATTGCAGAGTTTTCAAAAATCGGAGAAGTTTCTTCAGCAAAAATTATTGTAGACAAATTTCGTAACAGAAGCAAAGGTTATGGTTTTGTTGAAATGCCTAATGATGACGAAGCTCGTAAAGCTATCGAAACATTAAACGGTATCGAATTTATGGAAAGAAATTTAATCGTTAACGAATCTCAACCAAGACCAGAAGGCGAAAGACCACCTAGAAAATCATTCGGCGGTGGTGGTGGTAACAGAGGTGGTGGAGGTTACGGTGGTGGTAACAGAGGTGGCGGAGGTTACGGTGGTGGTAATAGAGGTGGTGGTAACAGAGGTGGTGGAGGTTATGGTGGAGGTAGCGATAACTACTAAAATTAAAATCTACAACATAAAAAAAGGCTTAGAGTATTCTAAGCCTTTTTTATTTCATACCTACTAACAAACCCTAATTATCATAAAAACTTTTTGTTTCTATTACTACTACACCTCCTGAAGTATCCCCATATTTAGCCGGAATACCTCCTGCATAAACTTTTACATATCGTATTGCAGTTGTGGGAACAGTTGCTTCACTATATACTCCATCTATCATAATTCTTGTAGCTGTTGGTCTACTTCCTCTAATACTAATTTCGTTATCCTCACTTACTTGTACAGATGAATTTACTGATATAATCTGTGCTACATCTATATGTCCCATATGTGTTATTTCTTTTTCAGTAGTTATAAGCTCGGGATGTACTTCAAATGGATCTATTAACTTATTGCCGTAAGTTGTTTTACCTCCATTGATCTGCACTGTTTCTATATAATAAACAGGAGTCTTTAATAAAATATCTACATTGGTTACACCTTCAGCATTTACAACCACTTCAATAATTGTGTCAATCAATCCATCTGAAATCGCTGCTAATGTATATTTGCCAGCACTTAATCCACTAAATGAATAATCACCATTCATCTGAATTTGCGATGAATGCTTATATCCTGAATTGAAAATGGTTACAGTTCCGAACTCAACATTTTTATTGGTGCTTGCATCTTTTACCACTCCTGTTACTTCTCCAGCATACATTCCAAAATAATAAGATAGAATAACTAATAAGGGGATTAACTTTTTCATTGTATATAATTTTAATATTTTTAATAATATACCCTAGATATAAAAAACGAAGAGAATGCATAAACTTATTTTATTTTTTTGAAGTTTATTACAAATTAATGACATTTGCCGATGCAAAAATTTATGCCTCTTTTTCCACTAGGGATTGTGGTTTTTCCAGGAGAAAACTTAAACCTTCACATTTTTGAAAAACGCTATATTCAATTAATTAACGAAATACAAGAAAGCAAAAAGAAATTCGCTATTCCATTATATCTTAAAAACAATTTAGCTGAATATGCCACGGAAGTAGAACTTCTTTCTATTGAAAAAAAATATGATGATGGTAAATTAGATGTCAAAACAAAAGGAACTGGTGTTGTGCGCATTCTACATTTTATGGAAACTATCGAAGGCAAACCTTATCATGGCGCAATTGTTCAAGAAGTGGAACAGCTGTATCCTGAGTTAAATAAAATTAATGCCCTATTAGCAAAATTATTAGAAAAACTTAAAGATACTTTAGGAATTGAGAAGCCAATTTTTAAAGACTTTAATAATATCAACTCCTTTGATATAGCTCATTATGTTGGATTTAGTATCGAAGATAAATATCATTTATTAACTATTGCTGATGAAAAGGCTCGACAAAATATGATATATCAGCATTTAGAAAAAACTCTTCCTACCATAAAAGAAAACGTTGAATTAATCAATAGAATTAAAATGAATGGACATTTTAGAAATGAAATTCCTCCCACCATCTCAAGCAAATAAAACATTTTAAGAAACTTTAATGTTTCCTTTTGAACTATAACAATATCTTTATAGTTGATTTTTTGTATATATGATTAAGTATGTTGACTAAAATAACCCAAGTAGTACTCATTATAATTGGCTCTGCTTTTAAATACTCTTGGTTAACTGTTTTTGCTGCTGAAACTGAATGGGGACTTATCCCAGCATTTCTTTTTAATTTTATTGGTGGTTGTTTGGGAGTTTATGTATATACATATTTAGGTGAACATCTTCGTGATTGGTATATAAAACGACAAAAACAAAAAGGCACATATAGAGTAGTTACAAAAAGAAATAAGTTAATTATTTTTTTTAGGAAAAAATTAGGGCTGAAAGGAGTTGCATTTTTATCACCTATATTAATCACCCTACCGTTGGGTACAGCCATATTGCTTACTATGACTAAAAATCATAAAAAAATTATTCAATATCTTTTACTCTCATGTTTTTTTTGGACTGCTGTAATTTTAATTCCTTACAAACTTTTTCATATAGATTTAAGTAAGCTTTTTTTTGATTACTTACATACAATCTGGATACAACTATCAAATTAAATATGGAAATTATATACTAGTTACATCATAGGGAAATTCTTCACAAAAATCTCTAACTATGAAAAATTTATTAGTATGTATTATCTTATTTTCTTCTCTATTCAGCCATGCCTCCATGATAAACATTAAAGGTGTAGTATCTGATAAAAACGGCACCCCAATGCCATATGTAATCATCGAATTATATCAAAAAAGTGCCAAATTAAAAAGTACGGCAAGTAATCAAACAGGTCAATATAGTTTTTCAGATATTCCTAGTGGGGTCTATGATCTAAAATTTAAATTTATTGGCTTTGAAACATTAACAAAAAGCAATTTAACAATAACATCTACTAGTTTAACTACAATAAATGTTCAAATGGTTGAGGAACTTAAAAATTTAGAAGAAGTTAAAGTAATATCCAAAAAAACGGTAAATACAGAAGTAGCATACGGTGTTTCATTAGTAAATGCTATTAGTGCTGATGAAAGTATATCATATACCTGGTCAGCACCTACTACTACTAATAATAAAATATCATATAGAGATAGTTA
Source organism: Saprospirales bacterium (assembly GCA_947464015.1). GTDB lineage: Bacteria > Bacteroidota > Bacteroidia > Chitinophagales > CAMDFR01 > CAMDFR01. Next base: position 5,864 of record CANHVE010000100.1, read on the forward strand.
TAAAATACCGGTTGTAACTGGAGCTAAAACGGTTTATGATCAATATGATATTGCAGATATCGAAAAAGATATTCGTAAAAATGATAACATAAACTATTCTGAAGCATATAATGAAATAATCGAAAATAAATTTATCAATTCTAATGAAAACGCTACTTCTACATTCTCTATTGATGTTGACAATGCCTCCTATTCTAATATTAGAAGAATGATAAGTTATAATCAAATGCCTCCAAAAAATGCAGTACGTATTGAAGAAATGATTAATTATTTTAAATATGACTATGCAAAACCTACAGGGAACGATCCTTTTGCAGTTAATACAGAAATCATGTCGTGTCCATGGAATACAAAAAGCAAAATATTATTAATTGGTATGCAAGGAAAACAACTTAATTATGCTCAAATCAATCCATCTAATCTAGTGTTTTTGGTAGATGTTTCAGGTTCTATGTCTGAAGCAAATAAATTACCCTTAGTAAAACAAAGTTTAAAAATATTAGTAGATAATTTACAAGCCAACGATAAAATAGCTCTGGTAGTGTATGCAGGAAACGCCGGATTAGTATTGCCCTCAACAGCAGTTAAAAACAAAGAAGTAATCTATAATGCAATTGATAACTTATCTGCTGGTGGAAGCACTGCTGGTGGTGCAGGTATAAAACTAGCATATAAAATTGCTGAAGAGAATATGATAGCTGGTGGAAACAATCGAGTTGTAATGTGCACTGACGGCGACTTTAATGTTGGAGTAAGTAGTAATGAAGAAATGAAAAAACTTATAGAAGAAGAGAGAAATAAAAAAATTTATATCACCATGTGTGGATTCGGAATGGGCAATTATAAAGATGATAAAATGGAAACTATTGCCGATAATGGTAATGGTAATTATTTTTATATTGATAATTTAAATGAAGCTAATAAAGTATTTAAAACTGACATGAAAGCTACTTTATTTACTATTGCTAAAGATGTAAAACTGCAACTTTATTTCAATCCTAATCAAATAGCTTCTTATCGATTAATTGGATATGAAAATAGAATGTTGGCTAAAGAAGATTTCGACAACGACAAAAAAGATGCTGGCGAACTTGGTGCAGGTCACACCGTTACTGCATTATATGAGGTAGTGTTAAAAGACAATTCATCTACAACAATAAATTTAAATAAGGATTTAACAAAACAACTTGCTCAAGAAGAAATCAATTTTAACCAAGAGGATTATTTAATTTTAAAAATGCGTTATAAAAATCCAGATGATTCAACTAGTCATTTAATGGTTAATCATTTAGACAAATCAAATGTAGTAGAACATGTAAATCCTTCAGACAATATTAAGTTTGCCTCTAGTGTAGCTTGGTATGGAATGCTTTTAAGAGAAAGCTCTTATATCCAAAAATCTTCCTATCTCGATGTTTTAGCTTTAGCTGAATCTTCTAAGGGTAACGATAATCAAGGGTATCGTAAAGAATTTATTGATATGGTTAAAAGCACAAATCTGCTTGCCAAAAAATAAAATCCTTCATGAAAACAAAAAAGCCTTTCATTGTTGAAAGGCTTTTTTTACTATATTAAATCGAATAGGATTAACCCAAATAATTTTTTAATAGTTTACTTCTTGAAGTAGAACGTAGATTATTAATTGCTTTATCTTTAATTTGACGAACTCTTTCTCTTGTCAAGCCTAAATTTTCGCCAATATCTTCTAATGACATCGGGTGATCAACTCCAATTCCATAATACAACTGAATAACTTGTCTTTGTCTTTCAGTTAGTGTACTTAAAGAACGCAATGTTTCTCTATGTAATGAATCAGCATAATCTAAATGTGTATCTGCACCATCTGCATTATCATTTTCTAATACATCTGACAATGAATTATTCTCACCTTCTATCAATGGAGCATCTAATGAAGTATGTCTACTAGATAATTTCAATGTAGTTTCTACTTCTTTCACATCTATTTCTAAATACTTCGCTAATTCTTCTGGCGTGGGTTCTCTATCAAACTCTTGCTCTAAGTGTGCTAAAGCTTTACGAATTTTACTTAATGAACCTACTTTATTTAATGGCAAACGAATCAATCTTGCTTGTTCGGCTAATGCTTGCATAATCGATTGTCTAATCCACCAAACAGCATAAGAGATAAATTTAAAACCTCTCGTTTCATCAAATTTTTGTGCTGCTTTCACTAGGCCAACGTTTCCTTCATTAATCAAATCATTTAAGGATAAACCTTGATTTTGATATTGTTTAGCAACTGAAACCACGAAACGTAAATTTGATTTTACTAACTTTTCTAAAGCCACTTGGTCGCCATCACGAATTTTTTGTGCAAGTACTACTTCTTCTTCAGCTGTAATTAAATCTACTTTGGCAATATCTTGTAAATATTTCTCTACAGATTGAGATTCTCTGTTAGTTATCGATTTAGTAATTTTGAGCTGACGCATATATCTTTCTTTATGTTTTTATATTAGTTTTAATAACGTAAATACCTAACACTTAGTTTCCTAAAGGAGTGCAAAAATATAGTACTTTTTTCATATTTTGTTAAATTTATTTACTAACGCCCTATTTATATGAATTACAGAGCTTTTTAAGCCCTCACAAAAGAAGTTAAATAGTTTCTTTTAATAATAAAACTGATTTTTTCACTACATTTAATCTCATTATTTTCAATTATGATAAACGTCCCAACAAGTCCTAATTCTACTAAAGAAGAAATTGAATGTATTTATAACTTACAAAAAGCTAATAAACAAACGCTCAAAAATACAGATGCTAGTGTGCGTATTACAAAGCTTAAGAAAGTAAAGAATGCTATCTTCTCTATGCGTTTAGAAATTCAACAAGCAATTTATGCTGATTTTAAAAAGCCAGCAGAAGAAGTGGATTTAACCGAATTATTCCCTTTAGTGTCTGAAATCAAACATATATGTGAACATCTCGATAGTTGGATGGAACCTGAAGAAGTAGCAACTCCATTGAGCATGCTGGGATCTACAGCCTCTATTGTTAGAGAACCTAAAGGTAATTGTTTAATCATTTCTCCTTGGAATTATCCTTTTCAATTAGCTATCTCTCCTGTGCTCATGTGTATTGCAACAGGAAATACTTGCATGATAAAACCATCAGAATACACCCCTCATACAACTCAAATCATACAACGTTTTATCAAATCGATATTTGACGAAAATGAAGTAGCTGTTATAACAGGAGATGCTGCAGTATCACAAGATTTATTTCAACTCAAATTTGATCATATTCATTTTACGGGTAGTCCGGCAGTTGGTAAAATTGTGATGCGTGAAGCTTCTAAATTTTTAACTTCTGTAACTTTAGAATTAGGAGGTAAAAGCCCAGCTATTATTGATGAAAGCGCTAATATAGAAGAGGCTGCCAATAAAGTTGCTTGGGGAAAATGTATTAATGTAGGTCAAACTTGTATTGCTCCTGATTATGTTTTTGTTCAAGAATCAAAAAAGAATGCTCTTATTGAAAAACTTAAATCAAATATTGAAAGCTTATACAGTAAAAACATTGAGCAAAATAAAGATATGGGTCGTATTGTAAACAACAAACATTTCAATCGCCTCAAATCGTTACTCGACGACGCCATTCAAAAAGG
>CANHVE010000101.1 GCA_947464015.1 Saprospirales bacterium
AATGCCTTCTCTAAGTCCACTTATAATTTCAGATTCTTCAATAGTAACATCTTCCACTAATATTACATTAACACCCAATACTTATTACTGGCAAGTATTTGCAGATACTGGATTAGGATTTAATATAAATTCCACTATTTATAAATTTACAATCGTATCACCATCATTTTATGATAGTTTAGCTTTTTGGGTAAAAGCAGAAGATATAATTCCTGGATTAGGTGATACTGTTTCTGTGTGGCCCGATAATAGTTTGAATAGTTTTACAGCTACTCAAAATGTTAATACTCGAAAACCTGTACTTAAATATAATGCTCTTAATGGCTTTCCTACAGTAAGTTTTGACGGTGGTGATTTCTTAGCCAGTGGGAATGTAGATTTACATATTAATAGTCAATACAGTTCATTTGTTATAGCTAAAACAAGTGATATGACTTCTACTAGAACATTATTCAGTAAAGGTAATTCAACATCTCAAGGGAATGTAATGCTATCTGTATCTACAACTAATAAAGTAGTATCCAATATTGATGTTGAATCTAGAACAGGATTAACTACCATTTTTAATACAGCGTATTATTTATATAGTACATCAACTAATGCAGATTCATCAAATATCTATATAAATAGAGTACCTGAAATTAAATATGTACCAACTGTTGATTTAGTTGGAACAAACACTAATTCTTTTCAGATTGGAGCATCTTTAGGCGCTCAATTATGGAAAGGTAATATAAGTGAAATACTTATTTTCAAAAAAAGATTAACTAATGTGGAGCAGTCTAATATTGAAAACTATTTGATGGATAAATATGCTCCACCAATAAATCTAGGTAAAGATATAATCGTATGTAATAGTCAATTAATTTCTGCCAAAAAAGATGGTTCATATATATCTTATTTATGGAGTACTGGGTCAACAGACACCGGTATTATTGTAAGTAGTAGTGGTGTGTATAGCGTTCGTGTAACAGATGTGTTTAACAGAATTTCTTATGACACAATCAATGTAATTGTTGATAATATTCCTTATTCAGGGTTACATATTAATGATACCATTTTATGTGTTGGTTCTGTAGTAAACATTAATGCAGGTCCATCTTATTATAGATATTTGTGGTCTGATGGGGATACTACAAGTAATAAAACATTTAGCACTGGCGGCACTTTTTGGGTTAGGTTGACTGACTGTCCAGGTAATATATTAAGAGATACATTTACTATAACACAACAAAACTTAAGTTTTAATTTAGGTGCTGACACTATTATTATTCCAGGTCAAATGGTTTCATTACAAGCATTAATTAGATCTGGTATTACATATTTATGGAGTACTGGTGCTTCTACTTCAGCTATAAATGTAACAACTAGCGGAATTTATTGGTGTAGAGTATATGACCCAATTAGTGGGTGTTCTTATTCAGATACAATTCAAATAAATGTATTGGGTGTTGGGTATAATTTTATTTATTTTCCGGCAAATAATAGTACCCTTGCTACTAGTAATGTTACATTCTTATGGAATCATATTCCACACAAATTAAAATATAAAATAATAATAGCTACAAATTCTACTCTAAGTCCTGTATTGATTTCAGATTCTACTATTACCAGTAATTCTTATTTACAAACACTAAGTTCTAATACATACTATTGGCAAGTTGTAGCAGATACTGGTACTGGATTCAATATCTTTTCTTCCGTTTTTAAATTTTCAACTATAGATATAAATAGTATAGATAGTTTAGCATTATGGCTTAAAGCGGATGATATTGTGCCTGGTATAGCAGATAGTGTGTTATTATGGCAAGATAATACAATCAATAATTATGATGCAACACAAACCATATCTTCAAGTGTTCCATTTTTGGAAAGAAATTCATTAAATCATTTACCTAGTGTAAAATTTGACGGTGTCGATGATTTATTAAGTTGCGGAAATGTAAATTTGAATATAAATCTTCAATATTCTTATTTTATAATTTCTAAGCCTGAAGAATTTTCAATAACACGAAGTATGTTTTCAAAAGGGATAAGCTCATCACAAGGGAACGTATCTTTACGTACATCAAATTTAGCTAAAACAATTTCAATTATAGATGGAGAACAAAAATTTGGAATTACTACAATAGTACCTAATAAGTTCTATTTATTTGATTGTATAGCAGGAACGGATAGTGTATCGTTAAGTATAAATAGTATTGCTGATTTTAAATATATTCCAGTATCTGATTTAATTGGAAATACAGGTTTAGCATTCCAAGTAGGTGCAGCAAATTCATCAAATAATTGGGAAGGAAATATAGCAGAATTATTAATTTTCAAAAGAAAAGTAACGCTTGCTGAAAAAATAACAATCCAAAATTATTTGATGGATAAGTACGCTCCTCCAATTAACTTAGGTCCTGATATTACAGCTTGTCAAGGATCTAATGTAATTCTAAACGCAAAAAATGATGGTTCCTATGTTTCATATCTATGGAATAATGGATCAACAGATTCTGCCATAAATGTTACTAGAAATGGTGTATATAGTGTAAGAGTTATTGATGTTTTTGACAGAATTTCTTATGATACAGTATTAGTTAAATTCGATAATACCAATTATACTTCTTTTGTAATGCGCGATACAGCAGTATGTTTAGGCACAAGTATTGAAATCAGTGCTGGACAGCCACATCTTCGTTATCTATGGTCTACAGGTGATACTACTTCTTCCGTTAATTTTACGAGTGGAGGTACCTACTGGGTCAATTTTACTGATTGTCAAAGTAATGTTTTTAGAGATACGTTTAATTTATTAGAAGTTGATATTCGATTTAATTTAGGTAATGATACCTTATTATGTTTAGGTAATTCAATCGTATTAAATCCTTCTGCTACTAGACCTGTGAGCTATCTATGGAATACAGGTGCGACTACACCAACCTTGAATGCTAATACAGATGAATTATATTGGTGTAGGCTAAGAGATAATGCATTAGGATGTTTTTCATCTGATAGTATCAATGTAGATATCGATAGTTTCAATGTTAAAGTATCGCTTGGTCTTGACACTTCTATGTGTAATGGCAACTCTGTTACAGTTGCAACAGGTGCAGATTTAATTCAATCTATTCTTTGGAATACACTCGACACAAGCATACTTACATTAGCTACTATTACAGGCGATTATAGCTTTGTTGCATACGATTCAATTGGATGTGCTGCAAGCGATACGATAAATATTCGAATTAGAGGGAATGCACCTTTTGTAGATTTTTTAGTTTCCAATATTTGTGAAGGGGATACACTGAAACCTATCAACTTATCTAGTACATTAGCTCCTGATGTATTAAGTCAATTTAGTTGGAACTTTGGTGATGGTCAAACAGACACAGCCTTTTCACCCGTTCATTATTTTGATTCAACAGGTATTTATACAGTGCAATTAATTGCCACCTCCGATTCTGGTTGTAGTAATTTTAGCAATCATATTGTTTCGTATTCAGAAAAACCTATTGCACGTATTAATTCATTAATTGCTTGTGCGAATTCAAATGTAATTTTATCAGATGCGAGTATAGTGCCTGCTGGATATACTATAACTTCATGGAATTGGAATGTAAATGGAACAACTTCTACCGCTTCTAGTGTCAGCTATAATTTCCCATCAGCAGGCAAATATCCTTTAAGCTTAACAGTCATTACCAGTGGGGCTTGCTCAGATACTTATTCCGATAGCTTTGAAGTATTCCCAGCTATGAATATCAATTTTGATGCAAGTGGACTTTGTTATGGAGATACGACCAAAATAAATGATATTACCGGATCTTTCTCAATTATTCAACGTGAATGGATTTTTGGTTCGGGTTTAGGATATGCTTTCAATACAACAAGTCCTAAGTTTATTTTCCCTGCACCAGGAAGTTATATGGTTTCATTTAAAGCAAAAAATGCCATTGGTTGTGTAGATAGTATTGCTCGTTATATTCGTATCTATAATGCACCAACTGCTTATTTTACGGATAGTATCGCTTGCCTGAATAGTATCAAAACATTTGTAGATAGAAGCACTTTTGTGGATGATACCATAAATCATTGGCTTTGGACAATCGATACAAATCATTACAATACGCCGATTGTTAATCATGTGAGTAGCTCTACATCTAATTATATAGCAAATCTTGAAGTAGAAACCGTTCATGGTTGTAAAGATTCATATAATCGTATTATTACGATAAGTACACCTCCTATTGCTGATTATACCTATACACCAAATTATGGTGTAGCTCCTCTTCCTGTATTCTTTACCAATACAAGTACTGGCGCTAATTCATATATGTGGTATTTTAATGATAGTACATCTGCCACATCTATAAGTAGTTCTCCAAGCTTTACTTTCTTATCTAATAATGATTATTGGGTTACTTTAGAAGCAACTAGCAATGACGGTTGTGTAGATTCTGTGACTAAAATAATCAGTATCAAACCTAGTGATTTAGATATACAAGTGGACGAGTTGAAATTGTATGAAACATTAACACCATCTGGATTTATTGAAACGAAGATTGGTGTTCGTTTAACGAATGTGGGTTCAAGAATTATAAATAATGCAAAATTATTAGCTCGAATCGAAAACGGAAATATTATTAGCGAGGATTGGTCAGGTACTCTATTGCCAGGCCAACGACAAGTATATTTATTCAATGCAGCTTTCTTGATTCAAAATACGGATATAAACAGATATGTTTGTGTAGAAGCATATGAGGTAAATGATAATAGTGAAACAAATCTTTCAAACAATAAAGATTGTATTAATAATCACTCGCAAGGGGTATGCAGCGAAATTTATCCTAACCCTGCAAACACAAGCGCTAATTTTGATGTGGTATTAGTACAAGCTATTCCTATTACATACACCATTTATAATGAATTTGGACAAGTGATTAGCGCGACTCAAACCATCGATGGGTTGGAAGGATTAAATTATTTTACGATCAATACAAATAACTTAAGCGATGGACATTATTATGTTCAAATAAAATACTTTACTGCTGAAGAGAAAAGGAAGTTTCAAATTAGTAGATAAACGATTTTAGTATTTTCTACTTCTCAAAACATTATACAGAAGGATTAATCCTAATAAGCAATCAAATAAAAAGATAGAAGTGCTTAAAAAAGAAATGCCCAAAAACTTCTGTCCTAAAAAGCCTTGATTAAACTCAACCGTCATGGCTGACACGATTAATAAGGTAATGATGATAAGAGTTAGAATGAGCCTATTAATACTGCGATTGAATGAATCGATTAACTTGCCATATCCTGTATGTTCTATTTTAAGATTTAATCTGCCTCGCTTAACTTGACGAATAATGTTTTTTAAATCGGATGGAATGCCTTGTAAAAAAGTACTTAGTTCATTGGCACTTGCATATAAATCTTCAGCAACTAGTTTCGGAGAGAATTGTTCTTTGAGTATTTTTAATCCAAATGGTTTGATAAAATCATCTGATCTGAAATGTGGATGAATGGTTTTACCAATCCCTTCTAAAATAGCTAAAACTCTAAACAATAAATACACTCCACCAGGTACACGCAGTTTATAATCGTACATCAATTGACTCATTCGATTATTCATATCTACAATACTGCTTTCACCCACATCAAGATTAGAAAAATCATCGATGATAGAAGCGATATCGTATTCAAATTGTCGTAAATCATTGATTTCATCATCTATAGCAAGCTTGCGCAGATTGATAGCTGTAGCCTTTGCATCTTTATTGGCCATGGCAATAAAAATACCCGCGAAAGCATATTTGTCTTGGCGCATCAGTTTCCCTACCATTCCAAAATCAATTAAACAAATGGTTCCATCTTGTTTAATTAAAATATTTCCGGGATGTGGATCGGCATGAAAATAACCATACTCAAACATTTGCATCAAATATAAATTCATCCCTCGCTCTGCAATCCTACGTGGATCAATTCCCCAGGACTTCATTTGTTTAATATCCGTTATTTTGCAACCACTGATATATTCAATCACCAATACTTTTTCTGTCGTATATTCTTTGAAAGCTTTAGGTATATAAAAGTCTTTATAGCTTTTGTAAAAATTCCTAAATGCTTCAATATTTCTAGCTTCATTTTTATAATCCAACTCTTTTTGCATGGAATTTTCAAATGCATTCACGATATCTATTGCATTAATAATTCCATTTTCTTTTAGGTAGTTTTCTCCTCGTGTTACTAAGTGTTTAATGATAGATAAATCGGTTTCAATTAAACGACGCACATTTGGTCTTTGTACTTTAACCACTACATCAGTACCATTAATTAATTTGGCTTTGTGCACTTGCCCGATAGAAGCAGAGCCAATAGGCTTTTCATTGAATTCGCTAAAGAGTTCTTCGATATCTTTTCCGGTTTCACTTTTGATAATGCTTTTTACATATTTAAATTCAAAAGGCGGTACAGCACTTTGTAATTTTTCGAGTTCATGAATTAAATCCTCTTCTATTAAATCAGGTCTATTACTTAGTAATTGAGCTAGTTTAATAAAGGTAGGTCCCAACTCTTCGGTTGCCATTCTAATCCGCTCAGCACGGTTGTATTCGTTAATGGGACTACCTTCGCGAGTCCATTTGAGTTGTGTGCTATTGGGCAAATAATTAAATAGAGGTGTATTTACCACAAAATCTTCAAAACCATACTTAATCAATATGGCGATGATTTGTCGAACTCGAGAAAGATTTTTAAATGATAAACCGAAAAGCATATACAAAAATATACTTATTATAGCATATTCTTTGGATAAAAATAATGGTGTTTAATATTTTAACTTATAATACATCCACTTTACATACTCATTATTTAAAGCAATTAAACCATATTCGCTTTTCCACCATTCTTGTTCCTTGAAGTTGCTGCTACTGGCACCAATTACCGTAAAGTTTGTATAAACTTCCATTTTGTCTAAGATCAAGTGAATTCTTCTAGTGTGAAATTTAGAACTCACTATAATAGCTCTGTCTATTGCATGCAAATTACAATATTGATCAATGGCTTTTAGTTCTTCGTAAGTACTCGTTCCTTTTTCAATAAGACTGATACACGAATCGGGTACTTGATTTTTTACTAAATATTCTTTCTGTAAAGCACATTCTTTTTTGTTGATTCCAAAGGCTTTCAAATCGTTGGAAATATTTTCGCCGCTGCAATAAAAATGGAATACGTGGTTTGATTTGTATAATTCAATTGCCTTATTCCCTCTATCTAAAGCATTTCCCGATAATACAAAGCATACTTGTGAGCTTTTGGGAATCTTATCTTCTTGAATTAAAAAATTGGCAGTAGCTTGTAACAGAGAGATTCGAAAAAAATATAACAATACAATCAATAAAAATAGGATTGAAAAAATCCAACGATACTTATATGTTTTTATAGACTGGATAAAAGTTTTAATCACTTCATTATACTTTTTTATCTAACCAATCACCTATCATTTGCATTACTTTTTCTTTGCCAATATCATTATGTGTTTCATGATACATGCCTTCTAGTAATACCAATTCTACATTGCTATTTGCATTTTTAGCTAATGCTTCTGATCCTTTATGGGAAGTCAAACGGTCGGCTGTGCCATGAAATAATAAACTCGGTACTTTAATTTCTTTCGCATGTTCAATGGCATATAAACCTGCTTCATATACTCCAAAGAAAAAAGCCGGTGTAATTTTATTGAACACCATTGGATCTGTTTTGTATTTTTCTACTTCTATCGGATCTCTCGAAATGCCCGCTTGGTCTACTTTAGCGGTATCTTGAAAAGAAGGATAAATGTTGATCATTACTTTAGCCAACCATAATTGAAAAGTGGGAGGTGCTTCAGCTAGCTGATACCAAGGCGAGGAGAGAATAGCTCCTTGAATAGCTGGTTGTCTTTTAATTAAAAAATTAGTCAACACATTGCCACCCATACTATGACCATATAAGAAAGTAGAAATATTCGATTGACTTTTTATCTCATTTAAAAATGCTTGTACACTATCTAATAATAATTCATACGAATCGACATGTCCTTTTTTGCCATCGCTTTTGCCATGCCCAATATGATCCATCGCAAAAACATTATAGCCTCTGCTATTTAAATACAAAGCTACGTGTGTATATCTACCGCCATATTCCCACATGCCATGAATGATTCCCACATTGGCTTTTGCATTTTCGATGATCCAAGATTGGGTATAGATTTTATTTGCACCACTTTGAATATATTTTTCTGAATGAATCATTTTACTATATTTGTTTGAAATAAAAGTACAAAATATAATTGATTTAAAATATGAGCGAATTAACAAGCGAAGAAAATAAGGATATAAAAGAAATCTTACCCACCAAAGTATTTCCTCGTCCCAATGGACCTTTAATTATTAGCGGAACAGATTTAGAATTAGTAGATGCAGAAGGCAAGGTAGTACAGGTGGCTAATCGCTTTTCTATTTGTAGATGCGGTCATACTGGCAAACAACCTTTCTGTGACGGCAGTCATAATCGAATGAATTTTAAAGATTAAATCCAAACACCATTGCTTAGTCGGTGCTTGGTGCGACCTCTACAATCTTTTTTTACATTGCAACTTTGAGTCAATATCAATACTATACTCAATAATATCACAAGTAAACTTATTTTTGATATGTTGTTCATATAACTCAAACGTATAAAGCTTTTCAATTATTATTACAATTCTAAATTACTGTCTTTCTCGTACGATTTAAACATAAAGTTGACCATATCATTTTCAATCACAAACAAACACATATGCTTTTCGGCATCTTTATAGACCATCTTAAAGTTTTCTACCATCGCTTCATTGATGATGTTTTTATTGACAAACTCTTCTAAATGCGATACATTGATATTCCAATTGTTTTCATTTTCACTTCTGAAAATTAAAGGCTTTCCTAAATCTAATGATTCTTCTCGATGTGCCACAAATATGGGGTAATTGCTTACTTCTTCTTCAATAATAACCATTGCAATATTTTTAATCATCAATTTATGAAGTGCTAAATCTTCATTCAATTCTTTAATTTGTTTCTTAATGATTAAATCCTCTTTTGGGTCCATAATGTATTTATACTATTTTCTTAAGGTTAATAATGCTATGTTTTCTATATGCTTTGTATGCGGAAACATATCCACTGCTTGCATTTTGCTCACCTCATATTTTTCATTTAATAGTTGGATATCTCTAGCTTGTGTAGCCGGATTACAACTCACATAAACGATTCTGTTAGCTTCAATATTTAATAATTCTTTTACTACATCTTCATGCATGCCTGCTCTGGGAGGATCGGTGATAATCACATCGGGCTTTCCATGCTTTTGATACAAATCGCTATTGATTATTTTACGAACATC